>JAUSKG010000027.1 GCA_030647005.1 bacterium | reverse complement strand
GGGAGGTCGCGGGGGGTGGCGGTGGTGCGGAGGGAGGCGACGGCGGTTTCCACCTCATCAATGTTCGTGAGGGGTCCTTGGTATCCGAGGGAGCGGAACTGGTCTCGGATTTGCTGTTCGAGGTTTTTCACGTAGGAACGGACATCGCGGGGGAGGTCGTGCTTCGCGATGCCGTGGTGGCGTTCGGGGGTTGGGGGGTGTTCGAGCATATTGTCTGTTCCCTCCGAAGCTGGCGCGTGAGCGTCAAAAATTCAGTGCCGAAGATTCAGCACCAAGGATCATCGCGAGAATCCCACCCCCACCGTGAATGCGAGCATGCTCACGATGACCATGACACTCACCACGGTCCAGAGCACCTTGATTGTCTTGTAAGACATAGGAGCCCATCGTACCACACTCACCGCTTGAGGACCGCGACGTAGGCCTCGGGGGGGAGATCCACACGGCCGGTGGCGCGCATGGCCTTCTTGCCCTTCTTCTGTTTCTCGAGGAGCTCCTTCTTGCGCGTGACATCGCCACCGTAGAGCTTCGCGGTGACGTCTTTGCGGAGCGGCGCGATGCGCTCCGATGCGACGATCTTCCCGCCGAGCGCGGCTTGGATGCGTACCTCAAACTGGTGGCGCGGAATTGCATCCTTCAACCGCGCGACGATGCGACGGCCCACCTGCTGCGCTTCATCCTCGTACACGATGGTCGCGAGGGACTCCTCCGGTTCACCCGCAACGATGATGTCGAGCTTGCGCACCGCCGCATCGCGGTAACCGATGATTTCATAGTTCATGGAGGCGTACCCCGCCGACGCGCTCTTGAGGCGGTCGTAGAAATCCACGAGCACCTTCGCAAGCGGCAGCTCGTAACGCAGGAGCGTGCGTCGTTGACCCTCGGCGCCGCCACCGAGGTACTCCGTGGTCCGGTAGGTGCCGCGGTACTCCTGGCAGAGCTGCATGAGCCCGCCCACGTACTGCTCGGGGGTGACGATATCCATCTTCACCCACGGTTCCTCGATCCGCATGATGTACGACGGGTCCGGAAGCCCCTGCGGCGATCGGATGATCTCCGTATCACCGCGGTCGGTCTGCGAGGTGCGACTCACCTGGTACGCGACGGACGGCACCGTCACGACAACGTCAATCGCGTGCTCGCGGATCAACCGCTCGCGGAACACGTCGAGGTGGAGGAGGCCGAGGAACCCGCAACGGAACCCCACTCCGAGCGCCTGGGACTGCTCCGGCTCGGCGATGAGTGCGGCATCGTTGAGCTGGAGCTTGCCGATGGCCTCGCGGAGTGATTCGGTCTCGTTCGAGTTCTTCGGGAACACACCGGCATACACCATGGGCCGTACCTCCTTGTATCCGGCGAGTGCAGCACCTGCGTGGTGCTTCGCGCTCGTCACCGTGTCACCGACGCGCGCGCGGCGAATGTCCTTGAGTCCGGTGACGATGTAGCCGATCTGCCCGGGGCCCAGGATGTCCGTTGCGTAGAGCTTTGGATTGAACGATCCCACCTCCGCCGCCTCGATCGTCGCTCCCGTCGCAAAGAATGTGAGTTTGTCCCCGCTCTGCACCGTGCCATCCACGACGCGCACGTACACGTTGACGCCGCGGTAGTCGTCGTAGATCGAATCGAAAATGAGCGCGCGGAGCCCCTCCCCGCTTGCGGCTTCTTTTGGTTCCGGAACCCGCTCCACGACCGCGTCGAGGAGCGCCGCGACGCCCTCCCCCGTCTTGCCGGAGACCGCGAGCACCTCGTCACGGTCGCATCCGAGCAGCTCGACGAGCTCATCTTTCGTGCGCTCGACATCCGCAGCGGGTAGATCAATCTTGTTGAGCACGGGGATGATCGTGAGATCCTGCTCGATCGCGAGGTAGAGGTTCGCGATCGTCTGCGCCTGCACGCCCTGCGTAGCATCCACGAGAAGAATCGCGCCCTCCACCGCTGCGAGCGAGCGCGATACCTCGTAGGTGAAGTCCACGTGTCCGGGCGTGTCAATGAGGTGGAGTGTGTACTCCTTCCACCGCATCCGCACCGGCGCGAGCTTGATCGTGATCCCCCGCTCCTGCTCGAGGTCCATCTGGTCGAGCGTCTGCGCCTTGAGATCACGGCTGGAGACGGTGCCGGTCAACTCCAACATCCGGTCAGCCAGGGTGGACTTCCCGTGATCAATGTGGGCGATGATGCAGAAATTGCGGATCGCGTGCATGTCCATAACGTGACGTTATCGTAGCAGAGAACCCTGCGGATGCCTACCCACGCGCCTCGTCGGCACCGCCGGTGGGGAGTCGTGCGGCACGGAGCACGCGGGTGTGGAGCGCCTTCGCGAGCGCGGTGATCTCGCTCGACCGAAGGAGGACACCCACGCCGAGGTAGGCACCAAACCCCAGACCGCCAGCGAGCGCGCCCTGGAGCGCAATGCCGACGAACGTCTCCGTACCCAGGAGCGATGCGATGCCGGGCTTCACGAGCTGAATGACGACACCCATGGCGATTGCGGCGATGCCAAACTTCAGGAGCGCTCCGTTGATGCGGGACTCATCGAGCGCGCCGGCACGTCGTCGGAGCGCGAGGAGGAGGAGCGACGACTGCACGCCCGCAGCGATCGCAAAACCAAACGCCAACCCGCGCGGCCCCATCGCCCGCCCGAGGAACCACGCCGCAACGATGCCGATGCCGTCGGCAATAATGCTCACCACAAACGGGGTGCGCGTATCCTCCCACGCGTAGAATGCGCGCGTGCAGAGCGGGACGATCATGAGGAAGAAGAGTCCAAAACCGAACGCCTCGAGCGTCTCGAGCGTGCGCACGGTGTCGGCCCATCCGAACGCACCGGTCCCGAGGATCACGCGCACGATCTGCGCCTTGAGCGCGAGGAGCGCGACGATCGCGGGGAACGCGAGGAGCGCGATCTGTCGAAACGTCTGCGAGAAGTGGTCGCGGAACTGCGCGAGGTCACCCGCGGCGACCGCTCCCGAGAATCGGGGGAACGCTGCGATCGCAAACGAGTACCCGAAGAGCGCGACCGGAACCATCGCGATATTCACCGCGAGGGTGAACACCGCGAGCGAACCCGCCGCGAGGGTAGATGCGATCCCCGCGATGACGAGGAGCTGTACCTGCTGCGCGCCGAGTGCGGCGATACGCGGGAGGAGTTGGCGCACCATCGCGCGGACGTGCTCGTTGCGCCACGATGGAGACCAACGGAGCCGCAACCCCGTGCGCCGCGCGGCAATCCCCTGGAGCACGAGGTGTCCACCCGCACCCGCGACGACACCCCACGCAATGCCGATCGGGCCAAGCACCGGCACGAGGAGCAGCACGCCGGCAATGATGCCGATATTGTAGAGGAGTGGCGCTGCGGCGAACGCGAGGAAACGCTCCTCGGCCTGGAGCACGCCGCCGACCACCGATGAAAGGCCGAGGAGGATGGTCGCGATGAAGAGCACGCGGCCAAACGATGCGGTGAGCGCGAGCTGCGCCGCGGTGAAGCCGGGTGCGATAGCCGCGAAGAGCGGCCCCGCAGCGAGCGCACCGATAGCCGCGAGCACGATGAGGAGGAGCGCGGCATTCGAGAACACCCGCGAGGCGAACCGGTGGGCATCGGTGCGATCGCGCTGGCGCAAGCGCATGAAGATCGGCAGGAACGCCGCGGAGAGTGCCGCGAGACCGAGTAAGTTGAAGACGACATCCGGTATGCGGAACGCCGCGTAGTACGCATCGAGCACCTCGCCCGCGCCAAACGTCCCCGCGAGGACGCGGTCCCGCACGAGGCCGAGGAGCCGACTCGCAAACGACAGCGCCGCAATGAGCGCCGCTACCGCGGTGATGGATTGTCCGTTCGTACGCATGGTTGTAGTGTACCGCGTCCGCCACAGGGAATGGAAAAACGCGCTCGGGGGAGCGCGTCTTTGGGGGATGGAGGACATCGGATGACCGACTCGTTCGTACCAAGGACGGCCGCCCTGTCGCTAACGTGCGTGTCGCACGCGGACGAACGAACTCCGATGTCCCCTCGTCGTCATTCGTCTCTCGGAGACGTGTGACAGCGACGGAACATCGAAGCGTGCTCCTACGCTACGACCTTCTCCTGGTGCGGGAGTCCCTGTACGGCACCGAATACGCGGTGGCGCTTGCGCATCTGGAGCACGAGCTTATCCTTCGCGAGATCAATCGCCTCACGGAGTGTGTGGTCGTCCTCCTCGGCGATCCAACGATGCGTATCCGCGAACAGCGTGAGCGTCACCTTGAACGCCTTCTTCTTCGCAAAGCGTTCCGCACGGAACGTGAGGTGCACATCCGCATCCGCAGAAAGTTTTGGCAGCGCACGCTCAATCATCTTCGCCTTTGGGATGAAGTACTGTCGGCAGAAGTGCTGATCGAACTCGCCCATCTTCTTGAAGCTGTAGGAAATCTCCATAGCAACGATACTACTCCACAGGACGGCTATTTCTTTCGCCTCACTGACGCACCTGAAGAGTAGCAGAGAATCCCATCCTGCGCAAGACGCGCCGAAGATGGCTGAAACCTTGATGTTTTAAAAGAAATCGAGACGTGGCGAGTGGCGAGCTACACGATACAGCTCGTCTCGAAACCGCCAAAACAGAACAACGTAAACGCGGCGTTGAGGACCACGTGCGTTGCCGATGCGAGCCAAATGTTCGGCCATCGCGTCCAGAGCGTGGCAAAGACGATGCCACCGAGGAAAGAGAGCGGCAGCACGATCGCCGGATCGGGGAACACGACGTGAAGGAGCGTGAAGAGCGCGGCATTGACGACGATGACCATCCGCGGCGACCGAAGCACCTCGCGGAGCATCGGCATGAGCATGCTCCGGTAGAAGAACTCCTGCGCGACGCTCACCGGAATGAGGACGCCGTAGCGGAAGTGTGGCGCGAGCCACCACTCCGGCCGCAGCACGCGACCCGTCGCAAGCGCGACGCCCACGATCCCCGCAGCTCCAACCACCGCGAAGAGACCATACGCGAGCACGGCGACTCGCACATTCGCCCACTGCACCCCCATCTCCCGCATGGAGTACCGCTTCACAGCAACCGCGAGCGCCACAATCCCCACTGCGACATACACCCACCGTCGCAGCTCAACCGGAATAACGCCAATCTCCACGAGGAGAAAAGGAACAACGAAAATTCCGACGATCGCAGTAATCATGCGGAGACCACGAAGCATAACCTCACTCCACCCTTGACCACCTTAAAAATTCTTATAGATCCCCTCGTCGTCCTACAGAGAAATGATGCCATCCAAATCAGAAAATTGACGATAATGCACCGCATCTATTCCGAAGGATTTCGCAGTTTCAACATTCTCCTGATCATCATCAATCAACAAGATGGATGCTCGATCTGTCACATGCACCTTCTGGACCACATGCGCAAAAAATGCCTCTTGATTCTTCTTGAAACCTACATCCCCAGAAATGAATGCACCATCAAACAGATGACGAAGCCGGTTCCAGAGATACGCGCCACGATAATGTTCATTATTTGATACGAGGTAGCATGGTACTCCTGTAGCACGCAGATTCTTGATGAGCGATACAATCTCCTCATTGAGATTGTCACCGGTCGAGAACCAATAATGCATGAGCGCATCAACAGTGCCCGACCAGCCCCATCCTCCAATCACTTTTGCCAATTCTTCCTTGAGATCTGCTTCCCCAACTACACACCGCTGAAACGGACCTTTGAAAAATGGCTGCATGGCCTCCATCGAAATGCCGTGACTTTCAAGCAGTACCTCACTAAACAATCTTCCTTCTTTGATGGTGACGCCATCTCCATCAAACAACACGACGTTATATGGCATAGTAGTTATTCATCCATTGCATCGCCGCGGCCGCCGAAGGACTGGTTGATATTTCAGCGTATCATATATCCCCCACGCAAAACGCCACTGCTTGTGCAGAGGCGTTTTGCATTCGGGGACAGGGATTCGAACCCCGATTGATGGATCCAGAGTCCATAGTCCTACCGTTAGACGATCCCCGAATAGGTTGTGAAGCACTCGGCGCGAGACCCTAGAAAAACCGTAGCATAGTGCTCTTGTGCTGTCGAGGCACTAGCCGCTCGGTGCGGGGAACTCATCGAGGACGCGAGAGCCGAAGACCTCGAGGGCAGCGTCGGCGGTGGTGTCACCGGTTGCGGGGCGACAGGCGCGGTCAAGGGCCTGGAACTCATCGGGGGGGATGACCGCTTGCTCGAGGCGTATCGGAACCCCGAGAATATTGGTGATCGCGGCGATGATGGCATCGGTGATCCCGGGCTGCCGCACCTTCTCCGCGTGGAGCTTGTAGCGAAAGCCGATGGTGAGCGTCGTCCCGTCCATCGTCTGCGGCCGACCACCCTCGAGGAGGTACGGAATCGCGCGATTCACCGACGCGAGGTCGCGGACGATGCCGTGCCATGCGCGCTGCACGGTGGCGAGCGCCTGCGCAGCGTCCATGCTCACTCCCCCTTGCGCGGAGGGGGAGGTATGCGATGCGGTGGCGCGTGCGGTGGCGGGTTTCGCTTTCAATGGCTTGTGGCTCACGACGGGAGGCGGGGAGGACGGGGGCGACGACTGACGATCATCATCGTGCGTGGTCGGCGTTCGCGGTGCGGGGGTGGCGGCCGGTGTGCGCGCGATGAGCGTGAGCGCGACGACCTCGATGAGGAAAAAGGGACGATCCGAGCGGGCGAGGCGATCGGGGAGCTCGGTGAACATACGGAGCGCGAGCACCTGGGACGACGTGAGGCGCCCCGTGGTTGCTGCGGCGCGCGTCATCGCACGGAGCTCGGCAATGGTGTCGCGACAGAACGCATCCGCGTCACACCCCGCCGCCGATGCTGCGTCGAGCGCGGCGATGGCGGCGGCGGCATCGGCGGCACCAACGGCATCGAGGAGCACGCGGACGTGCTCGCGGTTGGGCCGCGGGAGCACGAGTGCCGCGCTCGCCGCATCCACCGCCGTTCCGCCCGCCGCGAAGAGTTGCCCGAGGAGCGACTCCGCATCGCGCACCGAGCCGTCGGCGATTCGCACGACCTGATCGAGGATGTCGCGCTCCACCGCGATCCCCTCCTCCCCCGCGAGCCGCTCGAGACGCCGCACGAGCGTCTCCTCATCCACGCGACGGAACATGAAGTGCTGGCAGCGGGACGTAATCGTCGCGGGGACTTTCTGGAGCTCCGTCGTCGCGAGGATGAAGTGGACGTGATCCGGCGGCTCCTCGATGGTCTTGAGGAGCGCGTTGAACGACGACGTGGAGAGCATGTGCACCTCATCAATGATGAAGACCTTCTTCGCGGCAACCGACGGCGCGAAGCGTGCGGTCTCGATGATGTGCTCGCGCACCGCATCAATGCCCGTGTACGTCGCCGCGTCAATCTCCATGACGTCCATGCAGCGTCCCTCCGTGATCTCGATGCACCGCGGACACGCATTGCACGGCACCTGCTGCGCCTCGCGCGCGGTGCCCCGACCCGCCTCGCAATTCACCGCTTTGGCGAGCAATCGCGCGGTCGTCGTTTTCCCCACGCCGCGCGGACCGGAGAAGAGGTACGCGTGCGCAACACGATCCGCGGCGATCGCGGAAACGAGTGTCGTTGTGACGTGCGACTGTCCCACGACATCCTCGAACGTCTGCGGACGGTGTTTGCGATAGAGTACGGGCATGATCGAGGACTCGCAGCAAAAACCTAGCCCTTGATGATGTTCTCCACAGCCGCCCAGGTGCTCGGGGCGCCCTTGGGGACGAGGACGACGACTTCATCGCCGGACTCTCCACGGTAGTAGGTGACGGATGCGCGGAGGATGCGGAAGCGCTTATACTCGACAATGGGGAGGTCGCTGCGCTCTTGGATCGCACGCTTGATGCTGCTCCGTTCCACCTCCGCGTCCGGCACGATGACGACGAACTCGCCGCTCAAGTCGTCACGCTCAAGGACCCCCACGCGACGTTCGCGCGCGATGGGCCCGATCTGTTTGTACACGAACGCACCGCGCTGCGTGATGCGCAGCTTGAGGATGTCGCCCTCGACGAGCTTGGACTTCGATGAGTAGTTCGCGGGCACACTGTACTGCTTCCCATCGGGACCGATCATGTGCTGCCCGTCGAAGACACCCTCGATAATGCGAGCTGCTTCATGGTCTGCGTTCGCGATGCTGCTCTGCAGCGGATCAACGGGGCGTACCTGCGCCATAGGTTTTGGAGGCACGACCTCGCGCGATGCTGCGGCAACCGCCGCCATGGCCATCGCCGGCGCTGCAGCTACCTCATGGTCCATGAGCGAGAGGACGTTGCGAATGTGCTCGTCGAGCTCGCGGAGCTTCTGGCGGACGAGCTCAAGCGATACCGGCGGGGCATTGAACGATTCACGGGATACCGATGGGAACAGCTCTGCTGGATCGAAGTCCTCACCATCGAACGATGTATCCATCGCGTCAAAGGGAAATGGCGGCATAGGTGTTTGTTGCTGAAAGTTGTTCACTGTCTCCAGCATACGTCGCGATGACCGGTGGCGCAATGCTCAGAACCGTGGAAAAGCCGTGGAGAACACACATCCTGCACGGCCTTGACACCCCTGCGGGCCTCTGCTACGGTATTCACGTGTTCGTCCACCCGATGAACGCCAGGGAGGAAGGGAGTCATGGAACGTTGGCCAGACGTAACCGAAGCAACGGTGGCACAGTCGCTCGCACTCCGGAACGAGGGGCGCTTCCACGAAGCGCAGGCCGTCCTCGAGCGCGCAGCGCAGCACGCGCCGCGTACGCCGAGCATTGCGCTCGCGCAGTCGGATATCGCGATCCGACTCGGAAAGTTCCACGACGCGCTCGCATACGCAGAGGACGGCATCGCGGAGAGCGACCCCATCGCGTATGCGGAGGAGCACCGCGACCTCCTCATCAATGCGGCGATTGCCGCGCGTCGAATCGGGAGGATTGATCGGGCACGGTGCTACGTGGAGATCGCCTACGCGATGGATGCCTGCGACCCGTTCACGAACCTCCAGCTCGCGAAGGTGTGCCTCCTGGAGCATCGCGCGCACGACGCTGCGGCAAGCGCCACTCGCGCGATCGCGAACGTGCACGTGGACGATGCACTCGACATCATCACCGGTGCTGCGGAGATCATCCTTGACCCGAACATCGCGCCGGCAACCACGCTCGCGCAACGCGCAATCGCCCGAGCCGCACGCGCGATCCGCATGCGCGCACCGCGATCCCTCGCGACCTCCGAGCTCCTCGAGGCGCTCCGCACCGCGACCGATACGATCGAGGAATCCGCCGTGGCGACGCTCACCCACCTCCTCCATCCCGCCTGAGCGCGACACGCGCCCCAGCGAACACCGCGTGAACACCATGAACCCCGCACAACATCTGTGCGGGGTATGCTCTTGCCCGCACGGAACGTCACCCAAGCCGCGAACGCTCCATGATCTCCTGCTCCACGAGCATGCGATCGCGGCCGTACTTCAGACGCGAGAGCTGCATGATCGCATCGGCGACCTTTTGGTCTCCGCCCGCACCGCCGCGGGTCTTGAAGTTGAACGCGCGCTGCGCGGAGTTATCAATCATGAGTCGAATGTACGCGTTGTACTTCTCAATGTTCATGACATCGTGCGTGGTGACGGGTGGGCCGAGCTGCGTTGCAACTGTCTCCGCATCGTCCACGCCGATGCGGAAGCTCACGACCGTACCGACGTTGCCAAAAATCGCATCGCGCACGGAGGTGTCGTTGTTCTGGACGAGCTGCCCGACGTACTGATGCGCCATGATGAGGTCGAGGCGATACTTCCGCGCCTCCGCGAGGATCGTCGCAATGGAGTCGGTAACGAAGTTCTGGAACTCGTCAATGTAGAGGTAAAAATCATGGCGCTGTGCCTCCGGCATGTCCGCGCGCGCGAGTGCCGCAACCTGCAGTTTCGTCACACAGATGAGACCGAGGAGCTTTGCGTTCATCTCACCGACCTTCCCCTTGCTGAGATTGATGAGGAGAATCTTCTTGTTGTCCATGATATCGCGGAAGTCGAACCCGGAGTGCTGCTGGCCGATGATGTTCCGCACCATCGTGTTCTCGATGAACCGACCGATCTTGGACACGAGGTACGGGAGCATCTCACCCTTTGTCTGTGACGCGGTCTGCGGGAGCTCTTTTTCCCAGAACGCGCGCACGATGGGATCCGTTACGGTTTTGAGCTTCTCCTTCTGGAACGCCTCGTCCGTGAGGATGCGTGGAATCTCCACGATCGTTCCCTGGTTGCGAGGGTCCGACATGAGCGCGAGCATCGCGTTGCGCATGTAGTGCTCGAACATCGGCCCGATCATGCTTGGGTCGGAGACGAGCTTGTAGAAAATCGCGATCATCTCCTGAATAGCAAAGTCCACGGCCTCCGGCGTTGCCGCCTCAAGCATGTTGAGCCCCACCGGCCGCTCGACATCGGATGGATCAAAGAGGATGACATCGTCCGCACGCTCGCGCGGGATGAACGGGAGGATCTTCTCCTCAATCGCGGTCCCGTGCGGGTCAATGAACGCGACGCCGCGTCCCGCCGCGATGTCCTGCTTGATCATCTCCTCCATGAGCGTGGACTTCCCGACGCCCGTGGAGCCGATGATGTACATGTGGCGGCGACGATCCTCTGGCTTCATGCGCACCGTGACGCTCCTCCCGCGGTACAGCGCATCACCGAGGACGATCCCCTCGCTCGGCATGGTCACCGGCGGCGGTGCTCGGCGCGCACCGAGCCAGGCGATGTTCGGCGTTTGCGTCGTCGTGAGCGGCAGGTGCCACACGCTCGCCATCTCCTCCGTGTTGAGCACGACGCGACGGTGATCGTCAAACTGACGGTAGACGAACTGGCGAATGCGCGTGTCATCGCTCCTCGGCTTGCCCACCGTGAACATGTTGCCGTACTCGTACACGTTGTACTGCGCGAACGCCTGAGTAATGGAGTTCAGGATGAGCTCGGCGCGCGCAGGGGTCTCCGATGACGCAATGACGCGGAGGTTCACATCGAGACCCGCTTTGGACGCCTTCTCCTCCAGCCCCTTCACGATCTCCTGCTCCATGGGCGAGAGTTGGTGCTGGCGCTCGATGGCATCCTGTTTTTTCGTCTTCAATACATCAAAGAATTCTGATAAAAAATCAAGGAACAACTTCCAAAAACCACTTCCGCTCGCTTCCGCAAGCGTCTTTCCTTGCTGCATCTCCCGCGCAATCTTCACCCCGCCGGATCGCCACGATGCCCGCGCGGACCGCACGACGAACTGGATCGCGGCACCTTCATCTGCGCGAATCTGACTCATGGCGTTCGTGAGCGAATCGAGCGGATCGGACTCCATCTTCCGGTAGGTCTTCACCGGAAAGTATCCGGCGCGCTTGAACTGGAGCGTCGCGTGGACGATGGCACCCTGAGGATGGAAGATGTTATAGTCCTGCACTTCCTCAATCGTCGCGTCGGGCTCCTGCGCGTGGAGCTGCTCGGCAATGTACCCGCGATGCGCCCGCGGTGCCGCAATGAAGAAGAGGACGTTCCCGCGGTGCGCGACGATCTCAAACGCGAACACGTCATCGCGGCCGGTGAGCCACGCGCGGAACCCACGCTGCGCGCGGAGACCGGCAATCGTGGTAAAGAATGCCTCGGTTTGCGCGATGGACTCCTGGACGTGCTGCGCGCTCTCCTGCCCGGGCTGCTCCTCTCCCCGTTCCTTTGGGACGAGCACCTTGAACACCACGAGGTCGAACGCACGCTTGAGCGAGACGTGCCGTCGCATGAACGCGCGCACACCGAAGAGCACCGCAACAGCAACGCCGAGGAGCGTGAGGAGGACCGCGAGCGTGATGAGGAGCTGGAGGGTGGTCATGCGGGCATCCGAACGAGCGCGAGGAGCGCATCGGTCTTCACTTTTGCCTCCTGGGTGAGGAACCACCGGTTGACCTTCGGGATGATGTGGAGCCAACGCTCGATATCCGCGTGCGCCGCGCGTACGTCCATCTCACCGGATGCGATCATGGTTTCCATGCGAGCGGTGAGACGCGCTGCGGCTGCACGGAATGCCTGCTGCACGGACGGGTCGAGCGCGAGGTAGAGCGTCCGCAGCTGGTCGTCCGCGAGCGCGAACTCAATCGCATCGCGGAGCGCGGATTTCTGCACGCGCGGGGGCGCAACGGGCTGCGGTGCCGGAGCAGGTGGAGCGTCGCTGCGATGCACTGGCTGCGCAGGTGCTCTCGGGCGCTCCGTGATCTGCGCCTCAACGCGCTCGAGTTCCTGTGCACGCGCGCTCGCCGGCTGTTCGGGGGTGTGGATGATATCCATACGACGCACGCAATCGCAGCATTTCTCCCATCCAGTGTACCATGCGCACGCTCTCCACAGCGCATCAACTGCTGCATACTGGTACACTGCAAGAGAGAAGCATCGTTCATGCCTATGCCTCGACCAACAAAAATGAAACGCGCGCGCACCACCACGTGGGTTCACGTGAACGATGTCTCGCTCCGACAATGTCTCGTGCTGCGGGAACGATTCCCCATGCTCGATGAGCGCGACCTCCGAGACGTACTGCCGCCACAGCAGCGGCCGAAGTACGTCGAGCGCGACGACTACCGCTTCATCGTCCTCCTCCTCCCGTGGTTTGACCGCGAGCGCCGTGCGCTCACCGTCGAGGAGGTGGATATCTTCCTCCTCCCGCAGACGGTCATCACCATGCACAGCGGCCACATCCCCGTGTTCGGCGAACTCCAGGCGCACGTCGTGCGGAAGGATGGTACCGTGACGCTTCCGGAGAGCTCGGATGTCATGCTCGAACTCCTCGAGCGGCTCCTCGACTACTGTGCGCCGATCCTCGTCCACCTCCAGAGTGACATTGACGAGCAGGAGGGGCGGGTCTCCGAGCACTTCCATGAACGCGAGATCTCAAAGACCGCCATCCTCCGCCGCAACGTCGTGTCCTTCAATCGAGCGTTCACGCCAGATGTCCGCGTCATCGAGCATCTCTGCGCCGCGTTCGGGAGCACGAACCGCCGAGACCTCCGCGAGCGCGCCGAACGCGTCGCGGATAAAACGATTGAGATCATGGCGCTCCTCGCCGACTTCTCCATCGCCATTGGTCACATCCATGAGACACAGCAGGCACTCGTCACACACCGCACGAACCGCGTGACGACGGCGCTCACGGTCATTGCCGTCCTCACATTCCCGATCTCCATGCTCGCGTCCATCTTCAGCATCGGCGCGGGTGGGACGCCGTTCGTGGATCGTCCGGAGGGATTCTGGATCATCGCGAGCGGCCTCGCCACGATCGGCGTGGTGATGTTCGCGTTCTTCAAGTTCCGCCGGTGGTTCTAGCGCGATGTTGGCATCGTGTTCCCCTTCTCCACCGCCCGAACTTTCGGGCCGTTTTTTGTATCCTCGAGCGTGTAGCCGAGTGCCTCCATTTGCGACCGGAGCCGATCCGCGCGCGCCCAGTCCTTCTCGATGCGCGCGGTTTCGCGTGCAGTGACGAGCGCCATGACTTCCTCGGGAACGACGAGCTGCTTCCCGATAACCTCCGAGAGTCCCAACCCGAGTACCGCATCGGCATAGGCAAGGCACGCGCTCGTAGCCGTTTTGTCGCGTCCAGATTTTGCGACCTCCCAAGTCAATGCGAGCGCGTGCGGGGTGTCGAGGTCATCGTTGACTGCGGTGAGAAACGCATCCGACCACTTGCGCACCTTCGCGTTGAGCTGCGCGTTCACCCGCGCCGGCGGTTTGGGCAGATCGCGGCAGATCGCACGGAGGTGATCGAGCGAATGCTGCGCGCCCGTGAGCGCCTCCATCGTAAAGTTGAGCGGGGACCGGTAGTGTGCACCGAGGACGAGGACGCGGAGCGCGAGCGGCTCGATGCCATGCGCGATGAGCTCATCCACCGTGATGAGGTTGCCCTCGGATTTCCCCATGCGGCCGCCGTTGACCGTGAGGAACGCGCTGTGGAGCCAGAACGCCGCGAGGGGCTTCCCATACGCCGCGACGGATTGCGCGATCTCGTTCGTGTGGTGCACGGCGACGTGGTCAATGCCGCCCGTGTGGATATCGAACGGCTGTCCGAGGAGCGCGCGGCTCATGACCGAGCACTCGATGTGCCAACCCGGAAATCCCCTCCCCCAGGGACTTTCCCACTCCTGCTGACGCTTGATGCCAGGAGCAGTGAGCTTCCAGAGCGCGAAGTCATGCGGTGAGCGTTTCTCCCCCACCGCCACGCGCGCGCCGGCCTGATCGCCGGCGAGTGCCTTCTCCAGACCAAACGCTTGACCGTATGCATCAAATTTCGACGTGTCAAAGTACACGCCGTCTGCGGTCGTGTAGGTGTAGCCGCGCTGCTCCAATCGCTCCACGAGCGCGATCATCTCCGTGATGTACTCCGTCGCGCGCGGCAACGCATCCGGCATGAGAATGTTGAGGCGCGTGAGGTCGCGGAGGAACGCCTGGGTGTAAAAATCCGCGAGCTCCGCGGCGGTCTTCTCCTGCTGCGCCGCCGCGCGCTCGAGCTTGTCCTCTCCCGCATCCGCATCGTCGGTAAGGTGCCCCACGTCCGTAATGTTCATGACGTGCTTCACGCGATACCCGTTGAGGAGAAGCACCCGCCGGAGGACATCGGCAAAAAGGTACGCGCGCATGTTCCCGATGTGCGCGGGGGCGTACACCGTCGGCCCGCAGCTGTACATGCGAACACTCCGACCGCGGAGCGGCCGGAATGGCTCAATCTGCTTCGTGAGGGTATTGGAGAGGGAGAGCATATCAAAGGGAAGCCCATGAAGAGCACACGTGACAGTGTACTGATGCGCGGGAACTTCCGTGTTTCATAAAAAATGCAAGCACCAAACCAACGCTATACTGCTTCGGTCTCAAGGGACCACGCGGGCACAGATGGCGTATACAGCAAACTGTGTACTTGATACGGTCCGATTGGAAGCACCGCAGGACCACGTTGTTTCGGATACGCTCGCCGATGCGTTCGTCCATGTTGGATCCTGCGGACCCATGCTGGAGAACGTGAATCCAGAACTACCGCTGCTCGGACTAAACATACATCCGCCACCGAGGAGCTTCTTTCCGGACGGACAGCTCGCGACGCAATTCATGAGCTGATTCGATCCAATCGTGCACGGCGCGCTCCTCACGATTTCATATCCGATACTCGAAGTCCCAACAACGCTGAGATTGCCCTCGATACGCGCATTACCAGGAGTGAGCACTCCGCCCACGAGCGTCTTGCCAACGTGGAGCAACTCCTGCGGAGGACTCGTGGCGGTGAACGCACCGACGCCGAGCCGCTGTTGCCCTCCCGTCGCCACATTGGCAATTCCAAAGAGAAGCCCACCGCCACCGCCCGCACCGTCCTGCACTTGAAACCAAAACTCGCCGTACTCATTGATGTAATGGCGAACGATGTCAGCGCCGCTGAGCACGCGGAAGACCTCGGGACTGCCGGTAGAGTTATTATCCTCATCGAGCTGAATATGCACATCAGCGGTGGAGGCGACTGTGAAGACATCTGCATCCCCGAGCACGGTGGCACTCCCGCCTGGCGTGGCGGGCATGATCTCCACCGCATCCGCCGCGCGGAGCCGCTTGTTGAAGGAGTAGCTGTTCCGTCCGGTCTCGAAGAACGTCGTCGTGGCATCGGCACCAATGGAGAGTTTGCTCGCAGCGTTCGGATGGAGGATGTCCAGCGTCGGCAGACCGCCCCCACTCACGCCAACGCCAAGTCGAACGTGCTGATCCAGCGGTTGGTTGGTCGTTGCGCCGAGTCCCACCGTGCCGCTTTCGTCAATGCGAAACACGGTCGCGTTTGCTCCGTTGTTCACGCGAAACTCCTCTGTCCCCACGGACACATCCGCATCAATCTTCACCTGGACATCGCCTTGCGCATCAATGTAGAAATCGTCCACATACGCGTCGAGGTTCGCCTGCGTACCCGTACCGAAAAGCTTGATGCCCTCCGCACCAACGTCCCCAAAAACGCCGAGGCGGATTCCATCCGTGGGTGGAGAACCTCCGATCCCGACACTCCCCGTCGTCCCGCTGATCTTGAGCCGCGATGTACCAGCGGTCTGGAGGTCGAGATCACTCACGACACCGTCTACCATCCCGGAGCTCAACGTTCCCGGCTGCACCTCGATGCCCTTATTGAACCAGTGCAGTGGCGTGCTCGTGGTGTAGTGGGCCGCTTGCGCATTCGTGGGGCCGATCGTGAGCTCGCCTTGCGCTGTCCTGATATGGAGTGCACCGGCAGGACCGCTCCCGCGAAGATCGCCGGCATCCCCCACGAGGAACACCATGTTGCCCGCGCTGTCGTTCACGATGAACGGTGCCGTCACCTCACCACCTCCGCCGAGATTGTCCCAGCTCGCCTGACAGACACCCTGGATGCAAAGCTCGGTCGCGCTGAGCTTTCCGCCGACGAGCACGCGATGCGTCGCGTCCGGAACCGCACCGATACCGACGTTGCCGGTGTCATGCTCGATGCGCAATCGCGGCGTCCATGTTGTCCACGGCGATAATCCGGAACCCGTGGTCAACTGGAGACCGCCGACTCCGCGCATCTCACCGTAGAACGTCCCATCGTGGCCACTCAGGAGTTCCAACTCGCCCGGCCAAATCTGTACAAGCGATCCACTGGAAGGGTAGCCATCGAGAAGGCCCTTCCGCATCACACGGAATGCGCTCGCGAATGCACCAGTGAGCTGAAACTCGTTTGTGCGAATCGTGCTGTCCAGGTGGATGCTGCCGGTCTGCGGCACGGTGGTGCCGCCCTGAAGCCACACGAATCCCGGCGGATTCCCATCTGGTGCCGGTGATGTGGGCTCTACCCACTGTGCGTGCGTCGCGGACGCAAAACCCGCAACCCCGAGGACGAGGGTGCAGATGCCGATGCGGATGAGATGCTGTTGCTTGTGCATGTCGCTCCTAGTACCGCTCCTCTCGTGGTCGCTTCGCGAGTACCATGGTGAGGATAGGAAGGATGATCCAGCACGATCGCGCGATATCCGTGAGGAACACCGTGCGCGTGATCGGCGCGAACTGCTGCGTGATAACCGCGGGGAGGAACGAGAGCGTGACGGACACGAGGAGGCCGACGTGGAGGATGCTGAAGAGGAACGTCTGGACGAACGGCCCATCTGTCCCGCCGACGGCCCACGACATCGCGCTGCGCGAGAGGAGGAAGAAGATGAAGAGGAGCACGCCGAGAAACACCGTCACGCGGAACACGAACGACGATCCCACCTCCAACTGTACCGTCGTTCCGCTCATCTCGTGGAACCACGGCACGGTGTACACCACCGCGAGCGCCATGTAGATCGCAACGATAATCGCGAGGATGCGATCACGCCCGAGCGAGACACCGTAGAGCAACGAGAACACGATGAAGAACAGGATGATGAACAAATCCCACGTCGGAGACGCAAAATTGAACGCAGGGAGCCAACCGAGCATATTCCTCCTGTGTGAGTTATGCACACAGTATAGCTCGCCACACTCCATATTCCCAAATTCCCTCGTCATCTCGAGCGAGCCCATCCTCCCCTCCGTCATTTCGAGCGAAGCAAAGCGGAGTCGAGAAATCTCACACCTCCGGCACCCTCGTACCACCTTGTGAGATTTCTCCACTGCACTCGAGGACTCGTTTCGGTCGAAATGACGGAAGAGGAAGCACGCTGCGTGCATCATTCTGTATCGCGCAGCTCCTCCCATATCCTCTTCTCCGTGCGCGAGAGCTTCTCCGGAATCTTCACCTCCACCGTCACGATGTGGTCGCCGCGACCGAAGCCGCGCCTTGGAACGCCCTTCGCCTTGAGACGGAGGTGGTCGCCGGGTTGGGTGCCGGCGGGGACCTTGAGTGCCACCGTGCCATCTACCGTCACGACGTCCACGGTGTCGCCGAGTGTGGCTTGGGCTGCGGTAATGGTGACACGCGAGCGAATGGTGTCGCCGTCGCGCTCGAAGCGCGCATCCGGTTTGACGCGGAGGTGTACATAGAGATCGCCGGATGGTGCGCCGTGGCCTGTGGCCTCGCCGCCGCCGCGCACTTCGAGCACGGTGCCGTCCTCAACGCCTGCGGGAACCTCAAGCGAGACCTCGCCCTCCTTGAGCTGCGTGCCGCTTCCATGGCACGTCGCGCACTTCGTCTTGGCTACCTTGCCCGCACCCTCGCACGCCGGACACGTGCGCACCTGTTGGAATGCGCCAAAGATGGTCTGCTGCACCTGCCGCACGCGGCCCGCGCCGGAACAGCTTGAGCAACTCTCGAGGTCGGTCCCCTTCTCCGCGCCGGAACCGCTACAGGAACCACAGGCGATACGCCGCTCGAGCTTCAACGTTTTTGTCGCGCCAAACACGGCGTCGCTGAACGCGAGATCCACGCGCACCTCGAGATCACGCCCGCGACGCTGTTGGCTGCGGCCCCGCGCACCACCGAACACACCGGAGAAGAGGTCCTCAAAGTTCACGCCGGTTGCCTCGGCCCAGTTGGAGAAATCACCAAAGCCCTCAAACCCGCGGAAGCCGCCCTGCGAGCGCGCCTGCTCAAACGTGTGACCGTACTGATCGTACTGCTGCCGCTTCTCTGCATTTGAGAGTATCTGGTACGCCTCGTTGATCTCCTTGAAACGCTCAGGATCACCACCCTTGTCGGGGTGGTGCTGCTGTGCGAGCTTCCGGAACGCCCGCTTGATCTCGTCGGCGGTCGCGCCCTTCGCAACGCCAAGCGTGCTGTAGTAGTCGTTCGCCATACACCGCTCACCGTAGCATCGCTGCGCGTGTGTGGCAATGCGCTCGGAGATATTCCAAGAGAAGAGCCCTCCCGATGAAGGGAGAGCTCTCGATACTGCGTCAGGTGGTCTGCGCCTGAGGTACGCTGCGGGCGCGGTCGCCCGAAAGCTGCTCGTCGTCGCTGTCCATGCTCGCCTGGAGGCGCTGTGCGGACGCACGCAGGCGGACGAGATCGCCCCCTGCGGCACCGTCGGCCGTTGCCACCTCGCATTCGGCCTCACCCGCTGCGTGGCTGAGCGCGGTATCAATGGCGACGCGGATCTTCGCGGTTGCCTCGTAGAGGTCCACCGTGAGCTGCACGACGGCTTCGCGAACCCGCGCGGCGTGATCCTCACCGCTCGCGATGAGATCGTCCGTGTCACGCGAGAGCGCGAGGAACTGCATGCGATCGGACACGCCACCGAGACGACTCTCCAGCTCCTCGAAGCGCGCGGTCACCTTGGCCTTGAAGTCCTCGAGGATCAGACGGCACTCCTCGTTCTCCCGAAGGTACGTCGCGATGCTCTCCTGGAGCGACGCGCTCTGCTCGCGTAGGAACGGATCAAGGCTCTTGGCGAATCCGTTGCACCGCGCTTCCTTGGCCTTGCCCTGCGCGATGTTGCACAGGGTCTCTGCCATGAGCGCTCCATACGAACTCGTCCCGCCGATGAGCTGCTCACGCGATCCGACGATGAGCTGCTCGGTGAGGTACTCCCGCACGAGCGTGGCGATGTCGTCATCGGAGAGGTTCGCGTGGCGCGCCGCGAGCTTCGTACGATGGTACGCGATCGCATCTCGCTGACGAACCTCGTCAAGGTGACGATGGAGGATGCTCCGGAGGCCGAAGACAGAGGTGAAGAGTCGCCACCGAAGGTCCAGGAGGCCCAAGAAACCCACCACCGCACCACCGACCAACAGCACAAAATACATCGCGATTTCCGCGAAGCCCATTCCTGATGAACCAACGCGCCGATCCGCAGCGGCAAAGAACAGTGCGCCGACACGCACCGCCACCAACCCGCTCATCACCGCGACCGCCGACCAGACGACGCGCCGATCGAGCTGCCACTTCCGACAGGTGTCGCACTCCTCCACGAACCGCTTGCGGAACCACGCGCGCACGCGCCGCACCCCGTGCCCGATCTTGTGGCAGAGGAGTCGGAACGGCCGGTACCAGAGCCAGAGCGGCGAGAAACAGTTGGCGAAGCCGCACACGCACGATATCCAAAACGTGCTGAAGCCGTCTTCCTTCGCGAACTCGTCGGCGGTCTCTGTGTTGCGATGCAGCAGCATCCCACCGATGAACATGAGGACTAGGACCCAGAGCCCCGGCGTGACGGCTTGCATGGTGAAGAGCTTCGGCAGGAACGTGAGATACAACGTGCCGACGACCACGCCGGCCCAGGTGATCGCGGTGCTGAACACGTGATGCCACCACGTCTTGCCGTCGCGAAAACGATTCGCGGGTGTGGCCAGATTCGCGCGCAGCGAGAGCTCGTCGCATTGGGGACACGCCGACTGCGGTGGGTGGATGCGCGCCCCATCGCGCGCCTGCTTGTGCGCGAGCGCACGCGCCACGAGATCGTCAAAATCCTGTGGCACTGCGAGCACCTCGATCTCACGCTGGAGATCCTTGACATTGCCCATCGTACCTCCTCTTTCTCGCGGGGATCATACCCCGCATCTCTACGTTCTATTGGGAAACAGCTGATCGGTACAAATCCGCAAAACGGTGACGTTTTCCTACGGACTCGTACTCATTAGTAAAGCACGTTTTTGTACGATTGTCAAGGCCCGACGCTGTCATTGCGAGCCGAGTCCACGCCCCTCTGTCATTGCGAGGAGTCCGCGACGCGGCAATCCCGGTCATGCAGTGCACCCGGCTTTCACCTTGTACCAGTATGACCGGGATTGCCGCGTCACTCGTGGACTCGTTCCTCGCAATGACAGAGAGGCGCGGACTCCTCGCAATGACAAGGACCCTCGAGACATGCTCGAGGGTCCTGCAAGGACAGCGGTGCAACTCCTCACGCGGCAACGGCACCGGGGACGTGCTCGGGCTCCGTGCGCTTCTTGAGGAGCATGGCGAGGAGCGGCGGAGTGACGAGTGTGGTGACGATGACCATGATGACGACGACCGCGAACAGCGCGTCGGAAATGACACCGAGCGACTTTCCGATGTTCGCAAAGATGAGACCGACCTCGCCGCGTGGGATCATGCCGATCCCCACGAGGAGGCGATCCCCCTTGCGCACGACGAGACCCGCGACGATCTTCCCGACAATCGCCGCGACACTCACGCCTGCCGCGACAAGCACGACATGGGGATCGGCGAGCACGCCGAGGTCCACGCGCATACCGGTCATCACGAAGAAGATGGGGACGAGGAAGTGCGCGATCGGCGCCACGAGATCCTCGATGTGGCGATGTTCATGCTTCCGTGCGAGCTCCTCGAGTCCCGTACGGGACTCCGCGCTTGCGGCCCTGGGAATGAACTGCTTGAGGTCATCGAGAAACGCGCTGCTGCGGAACCGACGGAACGCCACCGGATCCAGAATGAGACCCGCCGCGAACGCTCCCACGATCGGCGCAAGACCCACGGCCTGTGCCGCAGCCGCAAATCCAAAGCAGAACGCGAGCGCGAGACCCAGCTTCATGCCAACACCGGTATGGATCTTGGAGAACAGTGTGCCGAGGGGACTCGCGAGCAACCGTCCCAACACGACGGCAACCACGAGGAACCCGAAGGCCTTGCCGATGATCACCGCGACCGCACCACCGGCGACCGCACCGGTCGCAGCGATACCGGATACTACAGCGAGGATGAGCAGACCGAGCACGTCGTCAATGACCGCGGCACCGAGGACAATCTGCGCCGCCTTCGTCTGGATGCTCCCGAGGTCCTGGAACACGCGCGCGGTGATACCCACGGAGGTTGCCGTCATCGCCGCTCCAAGAAACAAGTACGCGATATCGCTCTGTCCGGGGAACAACCACGGCCCCACCACCTTCCATCCGAGCACCATGGGGACGATCACTCCGACAATCGCCACGATGAACGCCGGAACACCTACCTTCCCGAGCTTCTTCATGTCGCTCTCCAGACCAATCTGGAAGAGCAGGATGACCACACCCAGCTCCGCGAGGAACACGAGGAGCGCGTGATTCGCAAATGCATGGAAGAAGGGAACGCCCACGAGCGCGAGGTTACCAAGCAGGAGACCGATGAGAATCTCGCCGAGCACCGCCGGCTGCCCGATGCGCTCCACGAGCGTACCGAGTTTTGCCGCGAGCAGGAGCAGCGCGATCGCACCAAACACGAACGCGTAGTTCGTGTGCTCACCACCACCGCCCACAGCTTCGCTCTCCGCGAACGCGACAATAGGCAGTGCCAATGCCAATGCAACCAGTGATCCCACGACGACACGACGTGACGCAATCATACAATCCTCCGTAAAAGAAAATGCCTCGAGAGGCATCAAGCGATCAGCGCGGGACGACCCGATCCCGCACCTCCACCCTACACGCAGAGCACGCGCGCTGTCCAGCGAATCTTGAGACCATAGAAAAAGTGCATATCTTTGTCATTTCGACGAATCCGCGAGGAGAAATCTCACATGTTTCAATATATTGAGGCGTGTGAGATTTCTCCCTTCGGTCGAAATGACGCATTTTTCTACGGTCTCGTCTTTATTTCCACGACTCGCAACCACGGAATACCCACAAACCACGAGCACCATTACCCCATGCATGGGTAATGGTGCTCCCGAGTGCCCAATTCACGACTTGGGGGAGAAATCACCGTCCTTCACGCGCTCCCCGCCAGCATCCTTTGTCTGATCTCCGCCCTGCTCCTTCTGCTGCTTCTCCTTCTCTGCCGCCTCCTTGTACATCTGCTCGCCGATCTTGGAGAGCGCGGGCTGGAGGTCGTCCATGGCCTGCTTGATCGCCGCTGCGTCCTGGCCATCCTTCACCTCGCGCACCTTGCGCGTCTTCTCCTCGATGTCGGCCTTGAGCGATGCCTCGATCTTGTCGCCGAGTTCCCGTACCGCCTTGTCCGCGGCGCTCGTTGCCACCTCCGCCTGGTTGCGGAGCTCGACGAGCTCCTTCTGCTTCTTGTCCTCCTCCGCGTGCGCTTCCGCGTCGCGCTTCATGCGCTCGATCTCCTCGTCCGAGAGCTTCGCGGATCCGCTGATCGTGATCTTCTGCTCCTTGTTCGTCGCCTTGTCCTTCGCGGACACCGTAATGATGCCGTTCGCATCAATGTCGAACGTCACCTCCACCTGCGGGAGACCACGCGGCGACGGCGGGATGCCGTCGAGCATGAAACGCCCGAGCGACTTGTTGTCCTTCGCCATGGGACGCTCGCCCTGGAGGACGTGCACCTCGACGCTCGTCTGGTTGTCCGCCGCCGTGGAGAACACCTGGGACTTGCTCGTGGGTACCGTCGTGTTGCGCGTGATGAGCGGCGTCGCCACACCACCGAGCGTCTCAATGGACAGCGTGAGCGGCGTGACGTCGAGGAGGAGGATGTCCTTCACGCTCGAGTCCTCACCGGAGAGGATGCTCGCCTGAATCGCCGCGCCCTTCGCGACGCACTCCATGGGATCTACGCCGTGCTCGATCTTCTTCCCGACAATCTCCTCAACGAGCTGCTGGACGATGGGCATGCGCGTGGGGCCACCAACGAGGATGACGCGGTTGATCGCGCTCGCGTCGAGACCCGCGTCCTTCAGCGCCTGCACCACCGGCGGACGACACTTGTCCACCGTGGGACGCACGAGCTCCTCGAGCTTCGCGCGCGTCACCTTCACGAGGAGGTGCTTGGGACCTTCCTGCGTCGCGGAGATGAACGGGAGGTTCACCTCTGTCTCCATAGTCGTGGAGAGTTCGATCTTCGCTTTCTCCGCCGCCTCGTGGAGACGTTGGAGTGCCATGGGGTCCTTGCGGAGGTCCATGCCCTCCTGCTGCTTGAATGTGTCCGCGATGAAGGTGAGGAGCGCGCTGTCCATGTCGCGTCCGCCGAGTTGCGTGTCTCCGGATGTCGAACGAACCTCAAATGTGCCCTCCTTGGTAATCTCCATGATGGTGCAATCGAGCGTTCCCCCGCCGAGATCAAAAACGAGGACGTGCTGATCCTCCTTGCGATCCTGATCCAGTCCGTACGCGAGCGCGGCGGCCGTGGGTTCGTTGATGATGCGCACGACATCGAGCCCAGCGATCTTGCCCGCATCCTTCGTCGCCTGCCGCTGGGCATCATCAAAATACGCCGGCACGGTGATGACGGCCTTTTCTACCGACTCGCCGAGGTACTGCTCGGCATCCTGCTTCATCTTCTGGAGCACGAACGCGGAGAGTTGCGGTGCCGTGTACGTCTTCTCGTCCACGGTCGCCTTCCAGTCCGTCCCCATCCGACGCTTGAACCCGTGGAACGTGCGTCCCGGGTTGGACACGGCCTGACGGCGCGCCGGTTCTCCCACGAGCTTCTGCCCGTCTTTCGTGAACGCGACGTACGACGGAAACGCCTTCCCGCCAATGGATACCCCTTCCGCCGCCGGAACGATGTTCACGGACCCACCCTGCATGACCGCCGCAGCAGAGTTGGAGGTCCCGAGATCAATACCGATGATTTTTGGCATAGTGTTGCTGCGTCATCTCGAGCGAAGCGAACAATCGCACACACCACCCGGCACCGTGCGATCACTCGCTCCGCGCGGAATGATCCGTATTTATTCTTGACGTGTTCAAAGTCATACACTACCATGAGCGTGGACATTTGACAAGTACCGACGTGTAGCGGAGGCCTTCAGGCCTCCATCCGGACGATCACGCGACGAGATCCTCCACCCGACCGATCAACGAACCAGTCAACGGATACTCGCCGTAATGTTCCACCAGCCCCGCACGAACGGGATTTTCTGCGATATACCGCGCAACGAAACGAATGTCCTCATCGCGACGCAGCACATGATCATAGTAGCTCTTCTGCCAGAGCGGTTGCCGCTCCTGCTGCTTGTAGGTGAATCCGGTACCCTGCTTGAATCGCTTCATTGCCTCAATGAGATCTGCGTCACCACTGCTCGCGACGAGCAGAAGATGAAGATGGTCTGGCATGAAGCAGTAGAGGTATACATCGAACGGCTCAAGAGCGCGCAGTGCGGTAATGCAGTATCGAGCGACTCGTGCATCACGGAATGCCGCATGTCGATCTGCGGTGCAGGTAGTGAGTGAGTACGCTCGCATGTCTCGATAGATCGTCGGTGCGAGTCGGTGAGGTTTCCGTTGAAAGGTTCTCATGACGTGATCGTGGAAACCTGAAGGTTTCCGCTACACCGTCCCATCCGATGATGATGCGTCTTTCTCTGCGGCGACGATGACTTTTGCGGGTCGGAGGCAGCGGTCGTGCATCGCGTAGCCCTGCTGGGCGACCTCGACGATCGTGCCGGGGTCGGCAGTTGCGTCTTCACGATTTCCGACGACCTCGTGAAGGAGATAGTCGGGATGTCCATCTGCGGGAACGGGTGTCACGCCGTGCGCGGCGAGAAAATCGTGGAGCTGCTTACGCACCCGCTGGAGACCGACAGACACCCCCTCCTGCTCCCCCTCAAGATGAGGGGGAGAGCCAGATGTGGCATCCACCGCATCCACAATCGGGAGGAGGTCGCGAGCGAAGTTGGCCGTTGCGAACTTCGCCTGCTCCTCGCGCGCGCGCGCGAACTCCTTGTCCTTGTTCACGAGATCCGCGAGCGCACGTTTCCACTTGCGCTCGAGATCGGCAGCGCGCTCCTCGCACGCTGCGTGTGCATCCTGTGCCTCGGTGGTGTTTGTTGGTTGATCGCTCTCCATATCCTGTTCACCATGGAGACCTGAAGGTCTCCGCTACATCGTTGCAACAGCCGCGCGCACATCGCGGAGCAAGCCGAGCTGTGCATCGTAGGCCATGCGCATGGGGCCGGTGATCCCAATTGTGATGCGGTGCCCCTCCGGGAGCTCAAGCCGACTTGCAACGGTTCCGCACTGCTCGCCGAACGGATTCTCGGTGCCGATGATGACTGTCGAATCATCCGTGAGGTGCGCGTCAATCACCGCAACGGACGCACGGAGGTCATCAATCGCCGCGGTGAACGCGCGGAGCACGGCGGGATCATGGAACTCCGGTTGCACGATGACGTACGAGAGTCCCGTCGCGTACGCATTGTCCCGACTCACGCCCACGACGACGGCCTGTCCGGCCTCGGACGCGATGGCGCGCGCGATGGCCTGTCCGGCGAGGTGGATGTCCGCCATGACCTCGGCGATGAGCCGCGCGAACTGCTCCACGCGCTGCTCCGCAACCTGACATGTGTACTGGCGAACGTGTGCGACATACACCTCATACCCCGCGGGCGTCGGGATGCGTCCCGCAGACGTATGCGGCTGCACGAGGTAGCCCTGCGCTTCGAGTACCGCGAGGTCTGCGCGGATCGTCGCCGCGCTCGCCGCGATGCCACGCCGCGCGAGTTCACCGGACGACACGGGCTCCGGCACCGCGACGTACGCTGCAATAACCTCAAAGAGGATAGCGATTTGACGATTCGTGAGCATATCCAGCTACTTTTCTACATTAGCACTCATCACCGAGGAGTGCTAATCAGATTACAACGTGTTGATACATTCCCTCGTAGGGGAGGGGTTTACCCCCTCCTGTATCGCTGGAACGCCACCATACCCGAGCATCCGCCTGCACACGGGCGGGTGTAAAACCCGCCCCTACGTTCGTTCCTGTCATTCATGAAAAAAACACTTGCCCATGCGCGCGTCGTCGGCTATACTCGATCCAACGTTGCCGATCCTTTCAACAGGAGGAACCATGGACGAGGAAACCGTTCTGCTCGCGCTGGGCTCGAACATCGAGCCGCGTCTCCAGCATTGTGCATCCGCGATGGCGATACTCGCACGACACCTGCGCATTGTTGCTGCGAGTCCGGTCTATGAGACCGAGCCGATCGGTCCCCCGCAAGCGCGCTACCTCAATGTGGTGCTCATCGCGAGGACGACGTATGCACCCCGCATGCTCCTCGCCGTCCTCAAGCGCATCGAGTGCGAGCTGGGCCGCCACGAGCGCACGCGCAATGCGCCGCGCGAGATGGACATTGACATCCTCGACTACGGACAGCGTGTCATCACAGACGATGGAGTGATCGTTCCCCATCCGCGCCTGGCACAACGCTCATTCGTGCTCGTTCCCCTTGCCGCCTGCGCGCCGGACTGGAGACATCCGGTCTGTGGCCGCACTGCACGCGAACTCCTCGACACCCGTCCACCTGCCGAGCGTGCCGGCATCCGCCGATTCCACCGGACGCTCATTATCCCCCGCTCCTAGCCGACCTCTCAGAGGTCGGCTTTCTCGTCTCTGCGGCGCACGATGGCCATCGGCGTCTGCTCTGCGGATTGGCCGAGCGGGTTGTCCTTGAACACGCGCCGGATGAAATCCCGATCCACGCCGTCCGACGCACCGAGCACGACGACACCGAGATCGTTCGCATCAATGATCGCGATGTCCACGCCGATGCGCCGCGCGAGGTGCGCAGCAACGTCATCCGGGTCCTTGGGGCCGAGCACCGCGTACGCGTTGTATGGCGGGAGCGTGTAGTCGCAGGGTCCGTCAATCGCATTCACGCTATGACCGGCGAGGCGGTAGAAGAGCCCGCGCACCCCGAACGGCCTGGTGATCGCGGACACGAACGCGGCGAGGAGGATGCGCGCAGTGCCGGCCTCGCGCAGCGCGAGCTCCATGGTCTGCGGAATCGCGAGTCCAATGCCCGCGGGATTCTTGGAGACAAACCGTACGAGCTGCGTGGCGAGCCACCGCGGTCGTATCTCGTCAATGCGGTACGCGCGGCCCTGCGTGATCGCCACGACGCGCTCGGAGATCGCGAGGGTATCATCGGGATGCAGCGCTTCGAGCGCGTACTTCCGCACGAGGGCGAAGAGGTCGTCCCCCGCCGCGATGACGCTCGTGCGCACGGGGTAGCGCGTAACGGGCACTTCCGCACCGTTGGCGTCGGACACGCGCACCGTCAGCACCTTCCCGACGTTCGCACGGAACAGCGGCTCGCGGTCGCCCGAAAAGTGCGTCCCGCGCACGGCGGCAAGCGCGTCATCGAGCAGGCGGAGCGCGTCATCTCGATCGAGTGATGCAACGACAAGGCGGCCCCAACGTCCATACCCGTAATAAGATCGCAGCGCGATGCGACGACCCACGGACGGCGTCGCGGCGATGTCGCGCGCGTTGTCGATGATGTCCGCTGCCTTCACCGCGCGCACGTGCATCGGCGCGTCGAGGAGCGCGCGTGCCTGCATCCACTTCGCATCGCGGCCCGGCACCCACGTGAGCCATCGCACCGCGCCCGCGATAGCATCGCTGAAGGACGCCGCAATCGCGTCGAGGGATACGTCACAGTCCTCCACGACATCGTGGAGGAGTGCCGCGGCAATCGCGTCAGCGTCTCGAATGCCCAGCTCCTCAACGAGCGATGCCGCAACACGCACGGGATGGACGATGTATGGCGTGCCGATGCTCCCCTTCCGCAGCTGCCCTGCGTGCGCATCGCGCGCGAACGCGAGCGCATGGCGGATGCGCTCCACCTCGCCCGCGGTAAACGACGCGATCGCCACATCGAGACGCCGCTCCTGCGCGGCCACGTCATTCCAATCGCTCCGGGTGAACGCCATATGCTACTGCACGCGCACTGCAACGAGCGCGACGACGATCGTCACCTCGTCACCAACGCTCGCGATGAACGGGAGGTCGGGGATGATGAGGTTGTAGTCGCTCCGGAGCACCGTTGCGGTCGCGGTGCCGGAGATGGTATCGGTGTCTGCCGCGGTCACCATCGCCGCGAAGGTGACGGGGCGCGTGATGTCACGAATGGTGAGCGTCCCCGGGATCTCCACGGCGTACTCCACACCCACCACGAGCGGGCCTGGGAACGAAATCGCGCCGTCCGACGTGAATGTGATGAACTCAAACGTGTCCGTATTGAGGATGACGTTCGCCATCGCGCGGTTCCGCTTGGCGTCATCGGTCTCAAGCGTGCGCGCGTTCACCGCAATGGTGCCAAGGTCGAGTGTCGTCGCGCCGCCTCCCACGGTCACCTGACCGGCAATCGCGCTCGTCTTCCCCTCGACGACAATCGCCTCCCCGCGCAACACCTCATCGAGCTGGAAGAGTGTTTGGGATTGCTCGGGGATGATGGTGTACACCTGGCCGACTCCCTCCTCTCCTCCCAACCGCGCCGCTGTTTCCGCGATGGCCTCCGACGGCACCGCCACCGGCCGCATCGCATACGTCACCCCCGCGACCGCAATAACGATGAGCGCCGCCCCGACGATGCGTGCCTTGTGCATAGTGTTCGATGCCAATCACTTTTGTGATGCTTTCACCTCTTTGTCTAGCATAGCACGCCCCCGCTCGCACCTTGACTCCGCAACGCATACGCGCTATCATCATGGTGTTCGCACGCACATTCCCAAGGAGGACTCATGGTCCGCATCCTCAAACACTCCGATACGAAGCATGGTGAGGGCAACGCGCAACAACCCAAGACGAGCAGCCGACTCGTCATCAAGAGCGAAGCACACGACGCGAACCTCCAAATCCACGTCCTCGAGGAGCAAACCGCACGCGAGGTGGACGCGATCAGAAGGTCCGCTGCGGACGCAGCCACCGCGCGCAGGAATGCTGCATGGGTGCGCGGCCGCGAGGCAGGCCTGCGCGATGGTGCCCTCGAAGCCGCGGCGATGCTCCTGCGCGGAATCATCGAGGCGCGCGATACGGATCACTTGCAGGCCGCGGAAGTTCGCGACCTCATGCATGCGATCGCTGCGAAACTCTTTGGACCGGACACCCCGCACCGCGCTGATGCCGAAGTCATTGCCCAAGAGCGTGTCAACGCACTGCGACACGGACGCTGGATGCGCTTGGATGTCAATACAGAAGACGCAGTGCTGCTCCGGACGAATCTCCCCGCGCTCCTCGACCACGCGCAGGCCATGGGCGACTTCTCGCTCGCCATTGATGCATTGCTCACGCGCAATCAGTGCCGCATCATCACGGACGGTGTCCAGCTCGAGGTGGAGACGCATCGCCTCTCCTCTATCCTCTGCGACTGCTACGCAGCCGAACTCACCGTGCGTGAGACGCCCCTCCCCAACCCCAACGAGACCTCCTAGCCCCTGACGCCACGCGCGCGGGGGCTTCTCCTTTGGGATTGCTCTCTGCACGCAAACGTAGGGGAGGGGTTTACCCCCTCCCGTCCACCATTTCGCAAGGGAACTATAGACAACACTACCCTAGTAGAGCAGCCCTTCGGGGCTGTTTTGTTTTCCGTGGCTAGGTGCGTGCTTGCATGATTTTTTGGTAGTCCGTATACTTGAATGGATACGGTACGGTTAGCTGTTGCAAGTGGCGGCGTGCATTTGGTACAATACGTTTCTATGGTAGACGAAGGGATCAAAGCAAAACACCAACGAGCGAACGAGATCATCGCGGAAATCGCTCGTTTGGAGGACGAGCTACGGAAAATCTATCATCCGCAGACAAAAAGTGGCAGGAAGAAATCATCCTCGCTGCCCCGTGGGTTCAGCTTGAAAGGAAGCGTCTTTGCATACATTGACTCAAAGGGGTCGGCTGGAGCTGCAAAGTCAGGCATCGTTCCATGGATCAAGACGGTGCATGGTGTTTCTGTTTCGGCGGATCAAGTACAGGGTGCGCTATCGAACCTCAAAGCGGAAGGAAAAATCGAGATTGTAAGGCGTGGGGTGTACGCAAAAAAGGACGCCAGACAAGAACAGCCAACGCAGGAACAATAAAACACCCTCTCGCAGGGGGTCGTGACATGCGTGGCTGGGTATAAGCAGCAGCACGCAGCACAATCGCGATCCCCTGTGAGAGGGTGTTGTGACAATCATTCCAACAGCGGGTGAGAGAGATGAGGAGGGGTGGGCGAGAGGCCTAAACCAGTCGTCTTATAAACGACCGACGTGCTGATACCACGTCCGAGGGTTCGAATCCCTTCCCCTCCGTCACTTCTCTCATCCACTCTTGGAACGATCAACAGATTGTTTGTTTGATTTTGTTTTTTTTGACCACTTATACAGTGCGTCAATGAACAAGAATACTCCACCGAGTTCTGCAACTGTCCCAAAGATATCATTTCTGATGACGTACCTACTTACTAGCAATAAACCAGCCCAGACAAGCACGCTCAGCCACACTTTATTCGTGATTTTCTGAAGAATATTTTTCATGCCGTCTTGATGATAATCCTGTAGTAGGCGTCCAGGATAGATACTTCTTATCACCCAGGAAAGCCAATGTCAAGTTACTTGGCCTTCTTTTTGCGTTCCTTCTTTTTCGGTCTTCCCTTGTCGGCTATCGCTCCGAGAACCTTGTCGAGCGTTGATGCGAGCGGCTTGTGCGTTTTCCTCTCGCGGCTCATAGGTTATCTAGTCAGTTTCTTGTACGAAAGGTTCTCACTTGCAGACACTCGATTGACCATATCGGCGAAAAGGTCATCGAATCCGAGTATGCGGGAATTGAAGCGGTACGCAAACTCGTCCACATACCGCTGGAGATGCTTTTCGCTCATCTGATGATACACGCCAACATACCCACGCTTGAAGATCGCCCAGAAACTCTCGATTCCGTTGGTATGGGCATCATTTCGGACGTATTCCCCAACGCCATGATTCACCGTTTCGTGTGTATATACTATACCAATTTTTGCGTAGGAGAGCAACTTGTCTGTGTATAGGTTTGACCCTTCCAAAACGGCGTTTTTGATCATCGGCTCTAGTGTCTTTCGGCGCACATCGCTCACCACCGTTGCCTTGACGCGTGAATGCGGCATCTCATTTTGTTTACGTTCTAGCATCCCGAATACAGGCGCCTTGGTCTTTGTGGATCGCCCCTTTGTTCCACTCGTTCGCTTTGATGCGTGTTTGTTCTTTTCCTTACCACCGACGTAAGTTTCGTCTGCCTCAATGGAACCGACGAATGGATTGCTGCCCTGTTGCATAGCAGTACGGATGCGATGATCCATAAACCATCCCGTTTTTTGACATACGCCCACCTTCTCGGAAAGCTCCACGGAGGAGATGCCCTTTTTGCATGTTGTGAGCAAGTAGATCGCAATGAACCACTTACGAAGTGACACCTTGCTTTCGCCAAATATCGTTCCTGTTTTGAGCGTGAAGTCCTTTTTGCATTTCGCACACCGAAACCGCTTACCGTCATTGAAGCGGTATATCTTCGTGCTCCCGCATCCGTGTGCGCAATACTCGCCATCACGGAAACGAATCGCCTCAAAATACTTATGACAGGTGTTCTCGTTGGGAAACTCTGTAAGGAAATCGGATAGTGACTTTTTGGCTGCTTTCTTCATATATTCATACTGTACAATGCCATTTTAGGGTTGTCAAGTCACGATTGAAAGTCAAGAAAAAGCCCGTAGTGTTTTTGATTTTTTCCTACGGACGCTTCCTGTTCTTGAAGTCGTTGTAAATGAGTTCTATGAACAATGCGAAAGTGATTACCATTCCGTTTTCTAACAATTTCAGCGCAAACTCCCTCAAGAATGAAAGGGTTGTCACTGGATAAGTCGTACCAAGGAACGCGTAAACTATTCCGATGATAACGATTGTAGTATGGTGTTCTTTTGTGCTTATTCTTTCGTCCATAAAAGCTATGCTGTTGATACATCAACGATAGCGTATTTTGGGGTAGTATTGTCTATAGTTCCCTTTCGCAATGACAAAAAGGAAGTACCCGTCACCACGAGGGTGACGGGTACAATGTCGAGCCGCGGACTGCCCAACCGCGTGGGTTTAGCTTTAGGTGTTCCTTGTGCAGCGCCTTTACGCGCCTCGCACATACGCCACTTATCAATGCGACTGGGAAACACCTTGATTCGCATGCTGCCGCTCTCATCACGGCACCATACTACTCGGGCATGCACGGACAGGGAAAGACGCGCATGAGCTCGTGCGAGCGTACCGACTGCATTCGGGCTTGCGTTGATGTCGGCCCCTCTAACCCCTGACCGAGGAGGTCAGGTTTGAGCTTTTCACAACTGCTTGCACGCCCGCAGAGGCCATTTCCGTCCTCCACTCCAAGGCGTGGGAATCGCATGTTGCTTTCTTCCACTCGACAATATCCACCATAATACAGGCATGGGCGCGGTGCAAGCCCATACATGGGGCCAATGCAAATCCTGTATTGGTTCAATGCACACGATTGCCTGCACGCGACGCAACTGCTAGCGTGGGAGTGTACCTTTCACGAGAGGAGCCACCCATGCACACGTACTCGCCGGTCACCTCATCCATCGCGATGCAGCTCTACGGACTCACGATTGGATCACAGCACGAGCTCACTGCGCGCGGCCTGCGCCTCGCGCGCAAGCATTTCACCGCGCTGGAGGAGCCAACCACCGTGCGATTGCTCCTGCGTACCGTGTACCCGCGCACGCGCGGACGGCACGCACCGCACTCCCCCACCGCGTTCATGCGCGCGATGATGGATGCGCTGTTCGCGCGCGAGCTCGTTCGTCCCGTTGACCTCGCGCGCGCATCGGTCGCATCCGCACCGCGCGTGACGCTCACCATGTTCGACGCGCTCTTCCTCGCCGGATGCCTCGCCAAACACACCGCGCTCGACGCGAACATCATCGCGCTCCGCGCAAACGGCGTCACCCGCCTCTAGGCGCTCACGCGCCACCCCTGAGACCCCGGACACCCGGGGTCTCTCCTCTTGGAGCGCGCGCTACCGTTCACAATGACGCATCGTACGGAGCGACTCGATTTGACGAACAGCACGCAGCGTGCGAGTATACTTGTTGAGCACGGTCGCCCCATACACTCCTCCCAACCTCCGGCCCCATCGTCTAGCGGCTAGGACGGCGCCCTCTCACGGCGCAAACCCGGGTTCGATTCCCGGTGGGGTCACCAAAACCACTCCGATATCCATCGGGGTGGTTTTGGTTGTGGCGCGCCAGCACGCGGCGCGATGCGTTTTCTTTGGACCGGTCTTGACACGAGACACGGCATACCCTATGCTCGTGGTGTCGGGTGTCATGATCCCTCTTGCCCCTTCTCAACCTCTACCGCAACAGCAAAGGAACACGCGCCATGGAAGGTACGTGTAGCGTCTGCAGCAAACGTAAGGACGTCCAGCGCAGTCGAAAAAACAGTAAGCTCGTTTGCCGGGCTTGCCGCAGAAACGACCCCTCTACGCACCGGCAGTGTTTCACGTGCAATGACATCAAGGCGATTGTTTCAGGCACGAGAACCGGCAAACCGATCTGCCTGAGCTGCTACTCGCTCGCGTGGCATCATGATCCCACCAAACACAAACGATGCTCCAGGTGCGGCGAGCTCAAGCCGGTCGTAACGCGCACCGATACGGGAAAACCGATCTGCACGAACTGCTACCACCGCGCTCGGTATCATGATTCCTCCACACACGAGCGGTGCTCCGGGTGCGAGACGGTCAAACCGGTAAGAACGCGCACCGACACGGGAGAGCCAATCTGCGCGAACTGCTACCGCAGGAGCAGCGTCGGTACGTGCGCCGATTGCAGGGAGACGAAAGTCATCCAATCGCTCGGCCGCTGCTCCCGCTGCTACAGACATCTACGACGCGCCCGCAACGTCACCCATCCCGCCTAGGACCCTCATGGGGTTCCGGGCGGGATTTCATTTTCAGTGATCGAGCCACTTTGGGTCCTGGCGACAGAGGAGCTCCTTCGCGCGGAGCGGATCGGCCATGAGCTCGCGGACGACGCGTTCAAGGCGGATGCCCTGGGAGCCCTTCACGAGCACGGCGTCGCCGGGACGGAGGAGATCTTGGACAAATCGGCCGGCGTCCTCGGCGCGGGAGAACTCGAGGACGCAATCCTCTGGCATACCCGCTGCCCGCGCGCCGCGTGCGGTAGAGCGACTCGCATCGCCGATGCAGATGAGGGTGGTGAGCGATTGCGCTGCGGCGAACTCGCCAACTTTCTCGTGCTCGCGCTGCGTGAGCGGCCCGAGCTCAAGCATGTCGCCGAGGATGGCGAAGGTGCGACCGGCAATCGTGAGTGACTCGAGCGCGCGGAGCGCAACGATCGCGGCGAGCGGCGAGGCATTATACGAGTCGTCGAGGATCGTTGTCCCCTTGATGCCCGGAATGATCCGCATGCGACCGCACGGCGGCTCGTACTGTGACAGCGCGTGCGAAATCTCCACGAGGTGCATGCCGAGCCCCACTCCTACCGCCGCGCCCGCGAGCGCGGCGAGCATGTGCCCCTCACCGAGGCACCCGGGGAGATGCACGGGCACCGTCGCGCCGCCGGAAACCACCTTGAACGTCACTCCAGTAGGAGGGGTACTCGCGTCCGCAGTGGTGCCGCGCTCGCCGTATGTCACACGGTACTCGATCCCGCGAACATCCGCGGCCTCGTGCGTCCCGTACGCGACGACGCGGGCACGCGCGCGATCGGCCATCGCCCACACCCGTTCATCGTCGCGGTTGAGCACCGCGATGCCGTCACGATCGAGCGCGGTGATGAGCTTGCGCTTCTCACCACACACGCGGTCAACCGACGTGAAGAATTCCGTGTGCGCCGGACCGACGGCCGTCACGACGCTCACGCTCGGCCGCGCAATACGGAGGAGGTACCCGAGATCACCCGGATGATCCGCGCCGTACTCAAGGACGAGTGCCTCCGGGTAGCGGAACCCGCGCACGAGCCCGCGCCACACGCCGCGCGCGAGCACCGACGCCCACGCGAACGGTGACCGCCCGGGTGCGCGACCGCCGATGATCGTCACCGGAAGACCGATCTCGTTATTGTAGTTCTTGGGTGCTGCGCGCACGCTGCGGTCCACCTCGACGACCGCGCGGATTGCCTCGCGCGCGGACGTCTTCCCCACGCTGCCCGTCACCCCCACGATGAACGGCCGCTGTCGCCTCACGACCGCGCGGGCGAGGAAGGCGAGGAGGGATTCGAGGAGTTTGTGCATAGCGTCTTTTCGTCATTTCGAGCGAGTCCACGAGTCGAGAAATCTCGTCCTACAGTACCACGACCCATTGAACCGCGAAACGAGATTTCTCCACTCGCTCGCGGACGCACTCGGTCGAAATGACGGAGAGGAAGGAGGCACCATCACTCCTTTCGCGGCGGTATTCCATCGTACTGTACCAGGAACTTCGCGATCTCGCCGAACAACGGCGCGGCGGTGGAGTCGGCAAAGCTGCGCTGCGGGCGGTCAATGCGGATCGCGATGGAAAACGTGGGGCGATCCACCGGCCCGATACCCACGAACGAATGGATGGTGTCCGCGGAATACCCGGGCCGATCCGCGTACGGAATCTGTGCGGTGCCGTTCTTGCCGCCGACGAGGTAGCCCGGGACACCGGCGCGTTTGGGGTAGCCGTCCCGCACGACGCTCACGAGCATCCCCTGGAGGAGGGTCGCCGTTCGCTGGCTCACTGCGCGGTGGATGATCCGCGGCTCGAACGTCCGCCGCGTCCCGTCCGAGGAGACCATGGCCTCCACGAGTCGCGGCTCCATGAGGTTCCCGCCGTTCGCGATTGCGGCGTACGCGGACGCGAGCTGGAGCTGCGTCGCGGTGATGCCCTGGCCGAACGACGCGGTAGCGAGGTAAATGTCGCCGCGCTGCGCGAGGTTTGCGATGTTCCCGGGTGATTCCGCATCGAGCGCGATACCGGAGCGCACGCCGAACCCGAACCGCTCGACGGCCTGTCGGAAGCGCTCGTGCCCGAGTTCCATCGCAGCGAATACGATGCCGGTATTGATGGAGTACCGGAGCACGTCGGCCATATCCACGCGCCCGTAGACACGATCGGACGTGTTCTTGATCGTGTAGCCATCGTACGTGACGCTGCCCACATCCTCAAATGTCGTACCCGGCGAAACGGCCTCGGCTTCAATCGCCGCCGCCATCGTGACGGCCTTGAAGACCGATCCCACCTCGTACGCATTCGTGACCGCCGGCGCCTGGTACACACCGATGTCCTCGACGTTCGCGTAGTTATTGGGATCGAACGACGGCACCGCACACATCGCGCGGACCGCACCCGTCATGGGGTGGAGTACGATGACGGACCCGCCCGTCGCTCCATGCTCTGCAACCGCGGCTTCGAGTCGCCGGCAGACCTCGAGCTGTACCTCACGCTCAATCGTGAGCGTGAGATCGGAACCGTCCTCCGCGCGCCGTACCGAGCGATCGCCGAAAAGGATCCAGCGACCTGCCGGATCGCGCTCGCCTTCCAAGAACCCCGTGCGACCCGCGAGCGATGTCTCGAATGCGCCCTCGATGCCGTATCGTCCGGCGATCTCCTGCTCATCTTCACCGAGGAAACCCGTCACGTGCGCCATGCGTGGCCCATCGGGATAGAGCCGCGAGAGCGTGGGCTCGAACGCGATACCGTCGAGCCCAAACGCGAGGACAGCATCGTGGAGCTGCGACGAGACATCGCGCGCGATCGGCTCGTACGGGTCGCGCTGCTTCGCGAGTCGCTCGGCGAGCGCGATCTCTGCCTCCTCGGAGAGCTCAAGGAGCGGCGCGAGGAGCCCGGCAACATGCTTGGGCTCCGTGATCTCGGCGGGGACCGCGTACAGGGTATACGTGCGCTCGTTCGTCGCGATCGGAAACACACCGCCAGGCCGCTGCCGATCGTGTACAAAAACCTCTCCGCGTTCTGCGGAGAGCTGCTGGAACAACTCACGCTGTCCATTGGCGAGCCCGGTGTACCACGCGTGCTGGCGTACCTGCACGACGAAGAGCCGGGCCACGATCACGACGAAGAAGAACGCGAACGCCCCCGCCACCACCGCGAGGCGCGGATCTCGGACAGCCGCGTGTGGCGCAGCGGCGTGTCCGCTCCACGCGCCTCTCGTTTTCCGTGCGGGAGTCATGGAGTGAGCGAGGTGCTAGAGGCGGTCCGGTCCCACGGGGCTGTAGCCGTTCGTCACCTCATCACCATCCGTGTAGCCGTCACCATCCGAGTCCGGATTGTTCGAATCGCTCCGGTAGAGCTCCTCCATGCGGTCGGTGAGGCCGTCGCCGTCGGCATCCGGCTGTCCCATCGCCGCGCGCGCTGCAGCACTGCGACCGAACGCAACAATGAGAAACTCTTCGAGCGGGAGTGCAGATTCCGGTGCAACGATCGTCACCGGCACATTCCATGCAGACCAGGAGAGCTCGATGCCAACCCGGGTGGCCGCTGTTCCTGCAGGCGATGCGAGAGGAATATGCATGCGGACGAGCTCCCCGCCACGGCGCGTGAGCCAGACGTCCGACTCGGTCTCACCGATGACATCGGGGAGGAGTCCCTCCGCATCACGGCTCCAACGCGCGGCACCGTCACGATCGAGCACACCGAGGACCGCGGGGATGATGACGCGCATCGCATCGGGGTCGAGCGTCACGCGGAGGTGTTGCGCCCATGTATCGTCCACGCGCTCACGGCCGAGGTCTCCGACGAACCGAAACGGCCGATGCGCACGCGCAACGGTGCGAAGCTCCGTAAGCGCCTGCGGTGATGCGGACGCGACAAACGGAACCGCAGAAGATGACGGTGCGAAGGTCTCCTGCAACGCAGCGATACTCTCGCCATCCACGAGCACCCACCGCCCGCCGAATATGAGCTGGATCGCGCTCGCCGAGGCGCGCGGCTGCGGACTGTCCCCCACCATCGAGAGCTCCGTGAGGCGAACGTACTGCGCATCTGGAAATGATCGGAAATCGAGCACCGCCTCAAGCGTGTCCGCGTCCTTTGCGAGCGCAATGGTAAAAATGCCGTCACTCGAAGACGCGTCCCCATCTCTCTGCGATGTCCCGTCGTAGGTGATGATGCCAGAGGGCCCCGCTCCGGGCCCCTCATCTGAAAACACCACGCGCGCTCGCGTGTGAACCGACGTGGCATCCAGGGCACTCTCCCAAGCAACGTCGAGCGCGCCCTGGGGGTCACGAACCACCGGGGAACGCAGGGTTCCCGTTGCGACAAACGCGATGGCCGCGCCACCCGTGAGGACCGCAACGATCACGAGAATTGGCATCAGCAACGATGCCTTGGGGGTGCTCTTCACGGTGCGCGTACTCATGTGGGAATGGCATCGGCGTTGATCTCCTCCCAGGCGGCCTCTGCATCATCCCACCGGAACGCGCGGAGGAACGAGACGAGGTCGTTCTCGTCGTAGCGTTTCTGCACCGTGGTCTCGCCGCCGATGCGCCGCGATCCCAGCGCGCGCTCGCCGAGCGTGCGCGGTTTCGTGATGAACTCCACGCGCATGTGACCCATCGGCCCAGTGAACTCGACGTAGAGCACCTCGCTGCTCGGAACATCTTCGAGCGTCGTCGTCCCGCGATCGGTGACGGAGAACCGTTCCGCAATACGGTCGAGGAGGTCTGCCCAGTGCTCTCTACGCATACGGACATCAGGGGAGGTCCGCGTCCTCCTTCGCGCCTTTCGCCGCTCGATTGGCACGCTTGCCGATTGGCTTGAGTTTGAGATCAACCCCGACGACGCCTTCACGCTTGCGGAGGTCGAGCTCGTGCGATTTCTCGGATTCGTAGCCCGTCTTCTGTGCGGTGACGTAGTACACGCTCTTCCCCGCGAGGAATCGGTAGCGGCCGTAGCGATCGGTCGCAGCCGTCTCGAGGAGCTTGCCGAACTCCTGGTCAAAGAGGCGAACGATCGCGAGGTGGAGTGGCGCACTCGTCATTGCATCCTTCACCGCACCCCACGACTTCTTCACGCGCTCGCGCAGCGCGAGACGGCGGAAGAGCACGTAGAAGATGAGGTTTGCGGCGAGGATCGCGCCCACGTGCGGGCGCGGCGATACCGCGAACGCCACGATGGACAGGACGAGTCCCGCGTCGGAGATGGCACCGCTCACGATGCGTCCGTAGTGCTTCCGCACGACCGATGCGTCCGAGGTGACGGCACGCTTCGCGCTCACGTCCATCGGCACGCTCTTCGTGATGAAGGAGCCCTCTGCTGCCGCAAAGGCATCTCCAAAGGTGAGGTCACTGTACTCCCCGTCCTCCTTCCTCCCCGCGAGCTGCTCAGAGGGGAACGTGAACTCACTGTGCTTCACTTCGATCCGGTAGGTGCCGGCCCGCTGCACCGCGAAGTGGTAGCGGCCGAGGTGGTCGGTCACCTCTGTACGAATGACGCGACTGGTCTTTGCATCCACCAAACGGACCGTCGCAAGATCAATCGGACGCTTGGAGAGTGATCCGTAGACGGTCCCCCACGCCTGACGCTTCCGCCGCGCGAAGAGCCGGCTCGGGGAGAGCAGGAAGCCGATGAGGTACTGACCGTAGGCGAGGAGCTGGAACCCATGCACCGCGGTTGCGGTGTTCGCAGCGACCGCAACAACGACCGCCGGAGCAACGATGCGCTCGGTGGTCACCTCCACGGCCGGATTGTCCAGAACCTGTTTCTGCACCGTGGTTGCCGCCTGCTCTGCCGCCTTCGCGGTGGTCTTCGCGGTCTGCTGCGTCACAGTCGCAACGGCCTTCGCGGTTGCCGTGGTCGCCTCGGCAACCGCGGTTGCCGCTCGCGTCGCAACACCCTCCGTGGCCTCGTTCTGATCAAAGGGGCCAGTGCAATCAGGATCCGCGGGGAAATCTGCGAGCCCGTCGCTGTCGTTATCGAGTCCGTCCGCGCACAGCGCCGGCGCGACGGTGAACGTGAGGGATTGCGGGAGCGGCGAAATGTTCCCCGCGCGATCACGCGCGGCAACACGCACGGTGTGGCTTCCCGCTTCAAGTGCTACGGTCGTGCGGTACGACCACGTCGGCTCTGTCGGACGGTACGTGAATGTCACAGGGTCTGAGGAAACGGTAATGAGGAGTGCATCAAGTGCAACGAATTCGGAAACGGAGATGCTCCCTCCCACTTCTACTTGCACATCGAACGCATCGGCGCGTGCCGAGGATGCTCCCTGCCGCACCGTCCGCACTTCGCCCACCGGTGGCGCCGATGGTGGTGTGCGATCAACGAGGAATCCGGCGGTGGACACGAGCGTGAGTCCGCTTGTCGTCACGGCCTGTACCTTCACCTCGTGCGCACCCTCCGTCACCGCGATCGGAAGGAGCGCGGTGAATCCGCCCTGCTCACCACTCGTCACCGTTGTCACGACGACATCATCAAGTGCAACCGTGACGACGAGGTTCGCGGGGCCACGACCGCTCACGATGATGGTCTGCGCGTTCGTCGCTGATCCCGTAACGGGACTCGTGAGCACGAGCTCGCGCTCCGGCGGTGCCGCAATGCGGACCTGCGCTGCATCGGCTGCACCGTCCGCCGTCGTCGCAATGCGATGGGTGCCCGGTTCAACGCTGCGAATGGTCAGTGAGAACACGCCGTCCGCACCTGCCGTCACACGCCAGTGCGAGCGACCATCCAGCGAAATGGTCACGCTCGCGCCTGCGACTGCTACGCCGCGCACCTCGAGATCACCCGCAGGGAGCACTGCGCCATCCGTGGGAGCGAAGAGCTCGAACCGTGTTTCCGCAGACGCGCGCTCCACATCACCTGTCGGCACCTCAGGGATCGGTGTTGGAGGTGCGCCAGGTTGCTCGGGGGTCGGTGTGAGCGGTGCGCCCTCCTCCGGTACTGGCGGTTGTGGCACCTCTGGCGCACCTTCGTCTGGTGGCGTTACTGGCTCTGATGGTTCTGATGGTTCCGGTGGTCTCGGTACCTCTGGTGGCACTTCCGGAGCTGCTGCCACGATGACGCGCACGCTCGTCGTGTTGAGCGCGGCCATGCGCGACATTGCGCCGACGGACGGCACGTAGGTGAGGATCGGCGCGAACGTCACCGTGTCCGCCGCGTCCTGCATCGTGGTGAAGGTGATGCCAAACGTCGCACGCGCACCAACGCCGAGCGTCGCGACGTTGAACGTCACTGCTCGTGTTGTACTACTCACGGAACCCGCATCACCATCAACGCCATCCGTGAGCGGCGTACCGTTCATCGTGAGCGTTCCCGGCAGATGGCGAATCCCCGTGGGCATCGGGATCGTCACCGCGACATCGCGTGCGATGCCGGAACCCACCTGCTTCACCACCACCGTGAACGGAATGGCCCCACCCGCCTGAACAGTGGGCGGGATAAGCGACGTCCCCGAGGTGACGGAGACATCGCCACGCGTATCGCCGACGGTCGTATGGACGATGGCGGTATTCGAGCAATCCGACGGAACGCCGACGCTGTTCCGCGCGACGGCGCAGAACGCGTACACGGTGTCCGGCGTCAAGCCGATGACGAGAACGTTTCCGTTATTCCACGCATCGAAAGTTTTCCACACCGCCTCCGGAGCACCGATAGCGCCGTCGGCACCGATGAACGCACCGGACTGCTTGTCCTTCACCGCGAAGAGCGTGCTCGTGTTGGTATTCCCAAATCCGGGACTGAACGTGATCTCCACACTTGACGAGGTGATCGCAGCGGCCTGGGTGGCCCCCGGCATCCCCGCGAGCGTGACGACGCATGCGTACACCGCGGATTGCGGTGACTGCTGCGTTCCGCTCACCGCGACGATGCGCCGTCCGCAGTACTCGGTGTTGGATGTGAGACCTGTCTCCTCAATGAATGTCGCGCTGCCAGACGTGGTCTCCGCGAGCACCTTCCCTTGTGCATCGTGCACGCGGTACCCCGTGGGATTTCCAGGTGCGCCCGTAAACGCCCAACGGATGAACGTTGCCTTGGGTGTCGGTGTCGCGATCTGCGGTGCGCCGAGACCGTTCTCGGTTGTGTACGCGATGGAGAGCGCAGTGAGCGACGGTGCCGCCTGACCATCCGTCGAGGCGAGCGTCACCCGCCATTGGAGTGTGGAACCAATCCCCGTAAATGTCCACGGCGCACCTGGCTCAATGGGGCCCTCCCACTGTGCACCGTTATCAGCGACGCTCAACGCATAGGTGATGGACGATCCCGCCGGAGTCGTCGCGGTGGGCGTGATCGTCGCGGAAACGATGCGACTGGTCGTGGAATCAATACCGACTGCAGATACGGCGATCCCCGGAGAGACGAGACCGGAAACGAGCGTGTTGATGCCGTTCGCTCGCCCGCCGAGCGCGCTCCTGTCCGCGGGGTACGTTGGCGCGATGCTCACCGCGAGTGCATCACCGCCAGACCACCCTGGTGCGATCGCGGTCGCACCGCTATCGGCACCCACCATGGCCACCCCCGATGCGCGGGCGATGAAGAGCGCTCCCGATGGTCCGTAGGCGAGGTCATTTGCATCATCGCCGCTGTAGATTCGTGTCCAGCTCGTTCCGGCGTTCGTGGTCTCGTAGATGCCGGAGAGGAACATTGCCGCAACGCGATTGGTGCCACCCGATGCGAGGCCGGTGACATAGGGCACACTCACGCCCGCCGGATTGGCGATTGCCCAACTCGAACCGCCGTCCGTCGAACGGTACAGACCCTTTTCGATCGTGGAGAGGAACACCGTCTGATTCGTCGCGTACGCAGGATCGAGCGCGATGCCGCGAACGTCGCCACTGACGAGGATGTAATCCGGCAGCGACCCGCTCACCGATACCCACGATGTTCCGCCATCACTACTCCGGAGCACGCGATCGAACCCCGCGACAAACATCGTGCGGTCCGTCGCGTATGCCGGTGAGAATGCGATACCGAACCCGTGGAGATTCGCATCCACCTGCGTGAAGCTCACCCCGCCATCCTGCGTCTTCCAGAACCCGCTCCCGTTCGTGATGGCAAGTGCAGTACCGTCGCTCCCAAACGCTGGCGACCGCGCAAGCGCGACGACCGGATGTGGCGTGGTGAGGGTGCGTGTCCAACTGGAACCACTATTGGTCGTTCGGTAAATGCCATCCGCCGCCGCAAGGAGCGCGGTGCGGTCTCCTGCGTAATTGGGTGAGTAGACCGCATCGTACACCGCGACACCGACGAGGGCACTGGAATCAGCCCACGCCCCTCCAGCTCCCGCATTGCGAAGCACGACACGACCGCCTGCAGCATCAAAACCCGCCGACCACTTATCGAGCACCGCAGCGGGTACCACGGTGAACTCCTCCACGTGGACGAGCTCCTGTGCCGCATCAACCTTGGACACGACCAAAACGACCACGAGGAGCATGGCGGCAGTCCCCAATCCGATCGCGCGGTCGCGCAACGTCGTTCCTTGCATAGGTTGAGAGTAGTGTGTAGGAGCAGTATACCACGCACGTGCCGTTGCGACACATTCGTGTCCGCGGTACGATAGGTACTGTAGAACGCGCACGGATCATCATGGAGAACCTCAAGCATTTTCTCGCATTTCACCACGGATCACTGCGGCAGCGTGCGGTGAAAGTGAGCGGCAGCATCCTCGCAGCAACCTTCCTCCTCATTGGCGCAACCGCCATTGAGGCGCATGGGGCTGTGGACAGCGCTGCGGAGGAACTCCACATCTTTGGGAGCGTCTGTGCACCGGTGGAAACGCATCGCGGCTTGGACATTACATGGCAGACGACCACGGCGACGGAGGAGAACCACGTCATGTATGGACGAGACCCCTCATTTGGATCCGTCGCCCAGGCGACTGCGGGCACCGAGCACACCGCGCGCATTGAGCACCTCACGAGCGGAGCGACCATCCATTACCGCGTGTACGCACGCCGCGTATCCACAGGAGAAACGGTGCAGTCCGGCACGTGCACGGTCACACTCGACGGTACAGATCGCGCGGCGCCACGCTTCACTGGCCTGCACGCCGGGGCACCAACCGCGAACACGATGGAGATCACCGTCGCGACGAACGAACCCACCGAGCTCCTCATCTCACTCACGTCACCCTCCCCTACCGGAGCGACTCCTGTGCCTGAAGCAACGATCACCCGTCCGGCAACGGCGCAGACCACGCACCACATCGCGCTCACCGGACTCCTGCCAGAGGTGGACTACGTCGTTCGCATCGATGCCATGGATCACGCTGGGAACTCCGTCACCTTGACACCGGACGTGACGTTCCGTACACTCCACGAGACGGTCTTGTAATCGCGGCGATACGGGGGTCATCGCTCGAGAACATGTAACCTCAAATGCTGTCACCACTTCCTGTTCCCCTCCCTCCCCGTTGTACGCAAGGGGGGGAGGGAGGGTGAGGGAGGGAGGGGTGGCCATGGAATGTCACTGGCACGCATACCAGACCACCTCTCCCCCTCCACCTCCCCCTCTCCCCACGAGTACATGCGGAGAGGGGGAGAGATGGAACGCATATACACACGCGGACGTGCGCCCGCGTCGCTCACTCGTTGCCCCCGTAGCTCAGTGGTAGAGCAGCGGCCTTTTAAGCCGAGTGTCGGAGGTCCGATCCCTCCCGGGGGCAGAGAACACCACTCCGATTTCCATCGGAGTGGTGTTTGTTGAGACCGCAGAAAAATGATGTAGCGGAGGCCTTCAGGCCTCCATCTCCCCTACCGCATACATGGAAACCTAAAGGTTTCCGCTACATCATACACGGCGCACGCGTCATCTCTGCTTCCGCTTGATCGTCACGCGCTCGACGATGGCGGCGAGTGCTGCAGCGGCGTTTTTGGGGAACATCGCGGCGAGTGCGGTGCCTAGCGCGCGGCGGTGAGTCGCATCGTGGAGGAGCGCAAGCACGCGACTAGCAAAAACATCCGCGCTCTTGAGGCCTCGCTCGTGCCATACCTCCACGGCACCCGTGCGCTCGAGCGGAATGCAGTTGTCCTCCTGGTGCGTGTCTGGCATGGGGATGAGCACTGTTGATTTACCGAGCACACCGAGCTCCGCGATGGTACCGATTCCCGCGCGCGACACGACGAGATCGGCGGCAGCGTACGCGGGAATGAGGTCGTCCGTCAGGAGCTCGCACTGCCGGTAGCGCGGTCCTCCGACCTCCGCGAACGTATCGTTCATCTTCCCTCTGCCAGCGACGTGGATGATGTCCACCTGCTTCGTGAGCTCCGCGAGCGCGCCCCAGACGCGCTCATTTACCGCGAGAGCGCCGGTGCCGCCACCGAGCACGAGGAGAACCGGACGGTCGCCATTGAATCCAAAATGGCGCTTCGCCTCGCGTTGATCAGCGTTACGCGCGGCGAGGATCGCGCGGCGCACGGGAGTACCGATGGCGGCTGCGCGACTCCCCTCCTCCTGCGGAAACGTCGTGGTCACCGATGCGGCGAAACGCGCCACGAGCGTATTCGCGAGCGTGGGGCGGACATCGAGCTGGTGGATGACGATGGGGATGCGGAGCGCGCGCGCGGCGAGCATCACCGGAACCTGGACGTACGATCCCGCACCCACGACGACGTTCGGGCGCACGCGGCGCAAGACGAACAGCGCACGAAAAAACGCCCACGCGATAACGAAGGGATCTACGAGATTCTGCCACGACCAGTACCGCCGCAACTTCCCCGCCGGCAGCGCGATGAACGCGATTGTTTCGCGCTCCACGAGCGCGCGCTCCGGGCCGCGCATCGTGCCGATCCATACGAACGACGTTCGCGGTTTTACGCGCCGCAATTCCTCCGCCACCGCCAAGAGTGGTGTCACCGATCCGAGCGTTCCACCGCCAGTGAAGAGCACCGTCATAGTTTTCTCATACGGGTTGGAGTTCATCACATGCCTCTTTCATTGCGAGAAACGAGTCCGCGAGTGGTGCACGCTCCCCTGTTGGTGCGAGGTCCTTCGCTCTGCGGAGGACGACGCGGGGATTCGGGGTGCCACTGACACCAGAAGTGCGCCATGTGAGATTTCTCGCTCGCGGAATCGCTCGAAATGACAGAGGGAACGGTGCATGCGTTTCCTCCCAACATGTCATTTCGAACGGAGCGCAGCGGAGAGAGAAATCTCACCAGACCTCCTTTTGTTATTGCGAGGGAATCCCGAGCTTGCCTCGGGACTCCCTCGCAATGACACGGGTGTTGGCGGAAAACCAAAACCAAAATCCAAAACCAAAATCTACACGAGGGCTCAACACGCAAACCGCAGCCGCGAAGTCTCAGTCGCATTCCCAGGGCGATAGCGATCCAAGTTCAGCCCATCGGCGATCCAGTTCGCATACACGCAAGGCCTGCCGGACGCGGTACTCGGGTCTATGACACCAAAGAGCCATGACCAGGTGCCTCCCGGTTTTATCCAGTCATCCAGCGGTTCCCCCGTCTTCTCATGGTGCTGGGCAAAGAGGGTGAGGTATGCGGAGAGAGGTGCGAGGGGGTATCGGTGGGTGACGGCGTCTATCTGGGATTTGTTTGCGATGGTCTCGGTGGTGTTTGGGATGATTCTGTCGGCTGGTGGATTCTTCTCCCACTTCATGAAGTGGAGAGTGGGGGGAGGGGTCTCGTGGGTGTCTTCCGTGATGATGCCTTGGCGCGGGAGCTTGGGGTATAGCGCGGTAAGGTATGCAAGCCAGTGGCCCTTGTCGAACGCAACGGGATTGCCATCTGCATCGGTGAGATCGGTGCGGGTGAGGTCCTGGAGGGTGAGGTCGCGGATTTGGTCGAGGAACTCGTCGGGGGTGGGGTTCGTGCATGGAAAGATTTTGATGTTCTGGTTTCGGATAAGCCGGTCGAAGAGGACGCGGGGGAGGGTGCGGGGAATACCACCCCCTCCAGCTCCCCCTCGAGAAGAGGGGGAGAGATCGGAGTCGGAGATTTCTTCGGGGGTGAGGTTTTCTCTGCGGGGTGGAGCAACGACGGTCGGGAAATCGGTCTCTCCGCGCTCGATGGAGGCGGTGATGTCTGCGATGCGTTCTCTGGAGAGATGGAGGGTGTTCCGGTCAATGGTGAAGCTGGGATCGTTGTACTGTCTCTGGAAGAA
>JAUSKG010000026.1 GCA_030647005.1 bacterium | reverse complement strand
CGGAGATCACCGCGCAGATCGCCAAGAAACAGCGCACGCTCGTGACGGTCATGACGAAACGCATGGCCGAGGATTTCGCCGAGTACCTCCGTGAGCAGCAGATCAGCGCGTACTACATCCACGCGGACGTGAAGACGCTCGAACGCAATGAGATCCTCGATGACCTCCGGCGCGGGCGGTACGACGTCATCGTGGGCATCAACCTCCTCCGCGAGGGACTCGATCTCCCCGAGGTGTCGCTCGTGGCGATCATGGACGCGGACAAGGAAGGGTACCTGCGGTCGCGCACGGCGCTCGTCCAGACGATGGGCCGCGCCGCTCGCCACGCGGAGGGTCGCGCCATCCTGTACGCGGATCGGCGTACCGAGTCCATGCGCCTCGCCATCGCCGAGGTGGAGCGCCGTCGCGCAATCCAGCAGCAACACAACGAGGAGCACGGCATCACACCCCGCACGATTGAGAAAGGCATCCGCGGCCCCCTCGTTGCACCGGCATCACCCTGATCCCGCACAAAGTGAAGACCCCCGTACCATATGGGTACGGGGGTCTCTTGGCGCCGGAGCGCTCGCTAGGCCTGCGGGGCCGGCGGATCGGTGGGCTTCTTCTTGACCACCTTCTTCTTGGTCGTCTTCTTCGCGGTGGGCTCGCTCGTCGCCGTCGCGCTCAGCGGATCGTTCATACGCTGCGACTGCGGCTTCACCTTGCTGTGCTGCTGCAGCCACGAACTCCGCAGCTGATTGAGTGCTTCGGGGCCGGCGGCGTAGAGGTAGGTCAGGAGATCCTGCGCCCAGCGCGGCGTCGCACTCTTGCCCTCGCCATCGCGCGGCTCGATCACCGCAGCGACGGAACCGTCGGTCCTGAACGCGTCCGGCAGGAAGAGCACCGCGGTCCTCGTTGCGCCGAGGACGCGCAACTCTCTCCGTTCCGGATTGCTCGTGGCGGCAGAGACCCGCACGACGAGCGCACCGCTGACCACCTTCTGACCGCGCTGCGTACGCCGCATGAGCGCGAGCGGCGGCTTGTCGTCACCGCGACGGATCGTTTCCACCCACACGGAGAACTCCACCGGTGTCTTCGGCGGCGGCTCGGCCGTGTGGAGCAGCTTCCGAACGTTCTCCGGCACCTCGCTGCCCTTCTGGAGGAAGTGCAACGCCTGCGCATCCTCGCGCGCGGAGGTCTTCTCCGCATTGGCAACGAGCCGCGTCACCTCCGAGTGGAGGAGCCAAATGGCGCGCTCGCGCCCCTGGGGGAGGTAGTGCTTGCCGCCGTAGGCGATGGTCTGCTCCTCGAAGTTCGCGCTCTGCGGCTTGTGAGCGCGCCGTTGCGTCTCGCCCCTGTTCACGATGCGGTACAGCCCGCTGGCCGCCAACCTGCCGAGGAAGAACCCGACATCCGCGAACGTGACGATGCCGTCCGTACGACGGCGATGGATGTCGCGGTAGAACTCGAACGCGTGGAGCAGCCGCCTGGCATCCTTGTGGGACCGATCGAGGGGGTAGATGAAGAGCTGCGCCATGAGATGCTCGCGCGCCTCGATCTGATCGAGAACGCTCATGCGGACCGGCACCTCCGGACCGTTCTCGATGTCGATGCCGGCCTCACGAGCGGCCCGAAAGACGGCATCGAGCTCACGCTCGACCTTGTCGAGCTGCACGCGGGCCTTGGCCACCTGGTCCATCTCCCGCCTGTACTGCTCGGAGCTGCTCGCGATCTGCGCGATGACCTGCTCGAACGGCATGACCTGCGCTTCCAACTCCTCCACCGCGACGAGCTGCTTGGGGCGCTTCGCGGGCGGCAGCGGCTGCCTTGCGGTCTGCGTCTGCTGCTGTGGTGCCTTCTTCGCGAGCTTCGCACTCGCTGCGGCCTGCTGCTCGCCGCGCTTCTTCATCACGAGATCTTCGAGCGTGACCTTCGGTGTTCTCATCGCAACCTCCGTGGTTTGATGATTCATTGCCTACCCTTCTCAACTCAGTTGATGCCGATCGTCCCTCAATCCACGCTGGATCGCAAGGACTCAATCGACAAAGAGCGATACGCCAAAATCATGACGTGTCCCTACGCTACCACGAAGCAATAAAAATGTCAAGTAAACCTGACAATATGTCATCCTCCTGACATTTTGTGCTTTAGCTACGCAACATTCTCTTTCTGTAGCGTTCACGATGATAACCGATCGCAAACCGATGCGCTTCGTCTCTCACCCGCTGCAGGAGATGGAGTGCCGGTGCGTACTTGGGCAGGACGAGCGGCTTTCTCTCCCCGGGGAGATAGATTTCCTCGTTGCGTTTTGCGAGACCGACCACCGGACAGGTGACACCGGCATCGCGCATGGCGCGGAGCACCGCATTGAGTTGACCCTTGCCACCATCAATGACCATGAGGTCCGGAAGCGGCCACACATCTTTGCTCTTCCCCTCCCCCTCATCGTGAGGGTCCCGACGCGAGGTCGGGATCCCGGCCGATTTCCTTTGGGCTGCAGCGTCGGGAGGAGCTGGAGGGGGTGCGATAGCGTCATGTCGTGGCGCACGTGCCAAGCGACGGGAGAGTACCTCGCGAAGCATCCCCACATCATTGCTCTTTCCCTCCAACACACGAATCTTAAACTTCCGGTACTGCGACGGGTCGGGCTCCCCGTCAATCGCGACCACCATCGAGCCCACCGCCTCCTGACCATGGAGATTTGAGATGTCGTACCCCTCGATGCGGTGCGGGAGCAATGGGAGCTGGAGGACACGTTGGAGCTCGAGCACATCAATCGCGTACTTGTCCACGGTGGAGAGCACGTTCGCGTGTGCGAGCACGTCGTCGAGCAGCGCGCGGTGCTCGATATCGAGCTTTTTGCGCACCGCTTTTGTCTCCCCGCGTAGCACGCGCAGGAGCGGCGCGATCACCTGCCGCCGGTACGCCATTTTTGAGATGCGCCCCGCGCACGTCCCCGCGCACAGCCCCATGTGGAAGTACAAACAAGGTCTCCCTGTTTTCTCTCCCCCTCTTCTAGAGGGGGAGCTGGAGGGGGTGTCGGCTTGCTTGCCCCGCGTAGCTTTAGCGAAGTGGGGTGGCTTGTTCTTGCACCGGTACGGGAAGACGCGCCGCAGTGCCTTGAGCGTCTCGCGCACCGCACGCGCGGACGTGAACGGTCCAAAGGTGGTACCGCTCCGCCGATGTGATCGCGTGACGAGCACCTGCGGAAAATCCTCATCGGTCGTCACGAGCACGGAGAGGAACTGCTTATCATCCCGTGAGAGCACGTTGTACTTGGGCTGGTGTTGCTTGATGAGCGCGGCCTCCAGGAGCAGGGCCTCCACCTCCGAGCTCGTTCGCTCGATCGTGAGCTCATCCGCCGCCTCCACCATCTCCTCCTTCCACCCGCCGCCCGGCTTGTACGCCGAAAGCCGCGCACGCAAATCCGCGGCCTTGCCGATGTAGATCGGCATACCGCTCCGGAGGAACGTGTAGACGCCCGATGCTTGCGGGACGTCCTCAAGGTGCGCGTGTGTGAGCTCCATACCTTATCCCAAGGAGACCACACTTGACGACACCCCGCAACGCTGCCACGCTGAGTACAGCAATCTCCCCTCCTTCTCCCATTCCCCATACGGGCCAATAGCTCAGTGGTAGAGCACCTGCTTTGCAAGCAGGGGGTCGGGGGTTCAAATCCCCCTTGGTCCACCAGAACCACTCGGCAGCGATGCCGGGTGGTTTTGATTTGTGGAATAAACTGTGCATTTGCCAAGCATTGTTTACACGCCACACCTCTCGTAGACGATCTCCGTCTCCCTCTCGTCATTTCGAGCGAAGTGAGCGCACGGGCGAACGAAGTCGAGAAATCTCATCTTGCATTTGGAATCGTCGCGCCATGGAGATCTCTCCGCTCCACTTTCTGATTTGCGGAACTTGCCCTGAGCGAGTCCGCGAGTCGAACGGGGTCGAGATGACGAAATAGGGTCGTGCGTACAACACACACGCGCGACACACGCATCGCGCACTGCGCATGATGTGTGTGTCGTGCTGCATCGCACACGCGCGCTTGACAAACTTTTTGCGCGTGCTGCAGATGTTCGGTGTGCAACGTGGTATACTCGGTGCAGTGCAGTGCATTGCGCGGCACACTATCCGATCATCGTTTCGCACGTGTGACGATGATCACCAAGAAAGGGGGTGATGGTATGGCAGCAAAGAAACGGAAGGCGGCAAAGAAGCCGGCGAAGCGCAAGGTTGCAAAGCGCAAACCAGCGAAGCGCAAAGTCGCGAAGCGTAAACCGGCGAAGCGCAAGGCGGCTCCGAAGAAGCGCAAGGCGGCAAAGCGGAAGCCCGCGAAGCGTCGCACCGCTCGCAAGGGTGCAAAGCGCAAGAGCAAGTAGCCGCAGATTACCAAAAATGCCCCGAGCATCTCGGCGGCATTTTTGGTTGCAAAAAGCCCTCAAATGAGGGCTTTTTGCACGGCGACGGGCCTGGGGTGTTCGTGCGAAAAAATGCGCACGGTCCCAAATTCGCCGTCGTATCCCGGGAGGATGTCGAGCTCGCCGGCGCGCACGCGGCGAATGGCTTCCGTCACTTCTCGCGGCGCAACGCGTGCGATGTCGTCGAGGTGTGCATCGAGCATGATGTGGAACTCGCTCCCGATGCGCTCCGTGATTTCGTCGTAGCACGCGCGCACGCGCTGCGTCATGGACTTCACCGCGAACGCTTCCATGATCGTCTCGATGAGCGGAACGGAATGCACATACGCAGGTGCGTGAGCGTGCACGAAGTTTCGTTCACGGTCCGCAAGTTTATCCACACGGTGCATGACACCGACCGTCATCTGCTTCTTGCATTGTGGACAAACACCGCGCAGATGTTTGGTCTCCTGTGGCTCGCAGCGCACGTTGCACGTGCGATGACCGTCGCTATGATACTTCCCTTCCTCGGGAAAAAACTCAATAGTCTGTACGATGCGATTCGCGTGCGCGACGTTGAAGCGTGCGGGCGCGCTGTTCATGATCGCGCTGCGCACGTTGTCGAACGTCAGTGCGGCAAGCTCGAGCACCGTCGCTTCGCGGCCGAGCTTCGTGAGCGAGTGCGCGTCAGAAGACGAAACGAGCGCAACGGCATCGAGCGCGGAAACACGCCAGTTCATCGGCGGGTCGGAGGAGAGACCGGTCTCGATGGCGAGGACGTGCGGGGTAAGATCCTCGAAGCACTCCTCGAGCGCGTCGTAGCCGGACTCGGATCCGAACACCGCAAACCACGGCGTCCACGCATGTGCGGGAATAACCATCGTGCGCTCGTCCGCCGCGAGGCACAGCGCGAGCAGCTCCTTGGATGACATCCCGAGGATCGGCCGACCGTCGGCTCCAAGGTTGCGCCCCTGCCGCGTGAGCGATGCGATGAGGTGATCCACCGCCGCGAGCGACGGAGCGATGACGAGGTGGTGCACCCGCCGCGTCTTCCCTGCGTGCTTGTATATGCAGGAGAGCTCCGTGCCGAGGAGAAACTTTGTCTGTGCTTGCGGCTTGCGGCTGTCGGCTTGCAGCTTGAAGATGCCGTCCTCGGCTTCTTCAAGCTGCTCGCCAATCTCCTGCCGCCACTGCGGATGCGTGAAATCCCCCGTCACGCAGAGGTCAATCCCCCGCACCGCGCACGTCGCCGCGATGCTCGGCAGCGTGAGCTCCCGCGAGCACGCGCGCGAGAAACGGGAATGGATGTGGAAGTCCGCGGTGATGCGCATAGAGTATACAAGGACATCTGCGACCCCCTCCCTTACTGTCATTGCGAGGAGTCCTCGACGTGGCAATCCCGGTCATACCGACACAAGGTGAAAGCCAGGTACGCTCAATGGCCGGGATTGCCGCGCCTCGAGGACTCGGCTCGCAATGACACACTTTTACAGAAACCCCTGCACGGTGCTCCCACTGTACCCTGCTCCGCTTGACCTTTCCAGTTCCTCATACTACAGTGGTATCTCCGGTTCATGCCGGACATTCGGGCATTGGTGCCCTTTCCCATCGAGAGGAGAACGCAATGGAAACACGAGAGCTCACACGGCGCAACTTCCTGGGCGGTTTCGTGGGCGGGACGCTCGGCGTACTCGCAGCGGTGTCATTCCATACCGCGCTCGCGGTGCCGGCGGTCATCGTCGGTGTCATCGTCGGGTTCTGGTATGACGCGATCGCACGGGTCATCACCGGTGCGTGCCGGAACGAATGGCGGCGCGTCTGCCGGTACGCGAACGCTGCGTACCGAGTACCCATCGCGACCATCGGCGCATTCGTGCCACGAGTCGTACGCGGACTTGTCGCCTTCGAGCGGAGCGAGCTGCTCACAACAATCACCGCGCTGCGCGCATGGCGACGCGGGCGGACGGACGTCAACCGCATGGATGCGGCGCACCGCTGGGCGATCGCCATCTTCTTCACGATCCATACTGCCTTCCTCCTGCCTCTGCTGTACATCTTTGATGTCTACTACAGTGCGAATCTCACCTTCTCGGCGATGCTCGCACTGATGATCGCTACGCTCCTGACATTCTGCTGCGGACTGTTCGCGTTCCAGGCCGGGAACCAGAACCGGCACATGCTCTTGCGGCGTCGCCTGCGCCAGTTCCGGAAACACGGCACGTTCGCATTTGCGATCCACGGCCTCTACGCGCTGCTGTGCGCAGAGTTCGGTGGAACGATCGTGGGCGTGACGTGCTTATCCGCCTCCACGGTGGTGAGCGTCCCGCTGATGCTTCTCGTCATGCTCCCGCTCTCCGTGTGCATCCTCACGCTGCGCGGCATCGCGAGGATCAGCGCGCGTCCGCAGCACTGGCTCTGCGTGGGCGTCACGCTCGCCGTGACGATCGCGTCCGCGAGCATCGTCACGCCGTACCTCCACGACATACGCGCGCTCTGGTTTGCGGCACTCGCCACCGGTGCGCTGAGCGGTGCGGCAACGGAAGTCGTGCGTCGCGCGATCAACCGCGCACTCGCGCCCACGACCCGTCTGCGCACGTTCATTGAAGGCAGTATCACCGAGCACTTCGCGCGGATCAATGATGCTGGCGACGCCGCCTCCCACGCAATCGCGACACGCTCGGTGCACCTCCTCCCCACCGCGTAGCGCACCACCCACCCCACCTCGGCAACCGCCGCAGGTGGGGTGTTCCTTGGGCGGGTACCGTCACATTGACGGTGAGCACACGATCTGCTACGGTACGAGCAGTCCGTGGCTCATTGACATCCCACGAGGAGGACAGTAGATGGCGAAGCGAACGAGGCGTATTCCGGAGGAGCTCCAGCGATTCCAAGAAATGACGAACGCGGAAATCCGCGAGCGATTGCTCCTGGATGAACGGGCGGACGATGCGGCCTGTGACGAGCACATCGAGGCCGTCCTCGAACAAGCGCGGCGCGCCAAACGACCGCTCACCGAGCGCGATTGCATCTTCTACGCGCAGCGGTCCCTGAAGCGCAAGGGCAACATCCATGCGTGGAATCAGTACCTCCTGGCACTCCCAAAGCCGGAGAGCCGAGCGCGCGCTGCGCAGCGCAAACGCTACCACGCGTACCTCGTCCGCATCGGATCGCTCAAGGATGCTGCGAGAATCGGCCCCGTCACCGATGCGCAGTCCCGCGCGTACGGGTACGCCATACTCGCACGTCGGTCCATCTTCTGGAATCGGTTCCCTGTGCGTGAACAAGAGCCGCTGAACATTGCGTTGGCGTGCTTCACGCGCATCGGCGACCGCCGTGGTATCGCGGCGGTGCTCAAGAAAGCCATCCGCTGCGGCGATGAGCACGCCGCCGGTGCTGCTGCTCGTGCATTGGGCAGTAGCTTGACGCGCGCACAGCTCACCGCCATCGCAGGTGTGATGCTGTCCTTCTCCAAGCGGAACATCGCGGCGAGTGCGGTGCCTAGCGCGGAGACCGAGTATCCGGTTGCCATTGCGCAGTTCGTCGCCAAGCATCGGCTCCGTACGCTCTACGCGACGTGCATCCAACACATGGCTGCGGGCCACGCAGACCTCCGTACGCTGAAGCGATGGGCAACGCGTTTCATGGTGGCGATCTCCGAGCAGCAGCTCATGGATCTCCTCGCGTTCAACAAACGCTACGCGGGCCATCCGGAACCGGCACTCCGCGTCGTCCGCGAGCTCGCGCGACGCAATCCGAGGATCTGGAAACCGCGCATGCGCAAGTACTACGCATGGGCGCGCGACGTCACACTCGCCGCGCGCATCGCCATTGAGGCAGACCGGTACGGCAAACGCTGCGGCAGACCGCTGACCGTTGCGGAGCTCACGGAGGTCGCGGGCATCTGTGCGGATCGCATCCGGAATGCCGGCGTGCCACCCTGGGCAGTGCAACAACGCAAGTACTGTCTCGACCGCGCCACGAAGCGTATCGCGCAAGCCGTCCGCGCTCCCGCGCGCACGACATCGCGTCCACCACGGAAGACGTGAGCAGAACAAGAGCCCCCGGCAACACGCCGGGGGCTCTCCTTGCATCACGTCACGGAAGCGCGGGACAGCGTCCCGCGTGCTCGGAGTCCGCAAGCTGCGGCTCGATCGCGCAGAATCGCTTCGTAATTTCGCGACGGACGAGCAGCACGCGCGCAGCGCCGTCCTCCTCGCAGTCCGTGCACGGGAGGACGCGGTACGGGATACCATACTCGATGATGTCGAGAATCACCGCATCGGGCATCTCCACACGGAAGTAGACCGTGAGGTACCCACCGGCCGCTTCCGGGAGGGCCTCGAGGGTCGCGATGCGTATCTCCTCCGTTGTGTCCTGCGCGAGCATCGGCCACGCTCCACCATACTCCTCCGAGAAGTACACCGTGCACGGCGCACCGGTGAACCGACTGGGATCGTCCGACGGAACCAGTCCGTCCGCCTCACCAATGAGCCAGCCGGCCTGGATGATGCCGATGGATTCGGGGTGATCCACGCAGAGTTCGATGTTGTACGGCCACCAGCCGTCCGACTCGTTCATGATGGTGAGGTACACCGTCGCGCGGTTCGTGTTCGCGAGGAATATCTCCTCATCCACCACTTCCTCGATACTGCCGTTCCGCTTCTGCACTTCGATGCGCGACTGCGTGATGTCGAGACCCGTCACCACCGTCCCACGCTCATCACCGCCGCACGCGGCGCACAGCAGCACCGCGCAAAAATGCTTCCATTCCATTGACGCCTCCTTGAAAGAACTCCTCCCTCCAGCGTAGGGTGCTTCACGTCTCCTTGCAACTCCCCATGCTCCATGCAACACAAAAACCGTCCCGATGAGGGACGGTCCTTGCTATTCCGGGCATCGGCCTACTCTTCCGGGGGCGGGTTGGCCCCAAGTACCATCGGCGCTGGTGGGCTTAACTTCCGTGTTCGGGATGGGAACGGGTGTGACCCCACCGCTCAAGACACCCAGATCACGCAGCACAAGCCATCTTGTGCTGCGAACATCTGGACGCGATCGTACTCGCTTCGCGAACAGCGCATGTATTCCGTCGGGACTCGCCCGATTAGTATCGCTCGGCTGAACGTCTTGCGACGCGTACACCTGCGACCTATCAACCTTGTAATCTCCAAGGGGGCTCAACGAAACCTTATCTCAGGGACGGCTTCCCGCTTAGATGCTTTCAGCGGTTATCCGCACTCGACGATAGCTACCCAGCAGTGCCCTTGGCAGGACAACTGGTACACCAGAGGTCAATTCCTCCCGGTCCTCTCGTACTAGGGAGGAGTCCCTTCAAGTTTCAACGCCCGTGGTGGATAGGAGACCGAACTGTCTCACGACGTTCTGAACCCAGCTCGCGTACCGCTTTAATAGGCGAACAGCCTAACCCTTGGGACCTTCTCCAGCCCCAGGATGCGATGGGCCGACATCGCTGTCGGACTTGTTAATTCCATAGTTTCTTATGGCACAGACTATATCTTCATCTCGCTCCGGATGGTGAGCATGTTCGATGCATCATCTCGGTTTTTATGGCGAGCGTCGGCGTATTAATCGCTCCAAGCGATTCTCCCCTTTCGGGTCAGTCGTTACGGGGTCATTCGTGCATGCACGAAGACTTCCCACGGTATTGCCGGGCAACAAATTCTTTCCACGTTGTTGCTGACGGTTTCACCGTTATAGCCGTATTTTTTGGATCGGAATCACTTCCGATGCACCCCGATGTTAATTAAGGTGCCAAACCTCCTCGTCGATGTGGACTCTTGGAGGAGATCAGCCTGTTATCCCCGGAGTAGCTTTTATCCGATGAGCTTCCGCCGTCCTACTTCGTACGGTCGGATCACTAGCTCCTGCTTTCGCAACTGCTCGGCGCGTCGGCCTTGCAGTAAAGCTGGCTTTTCCGCTTACAGGTCCAGCGCGATTTCCATCCGCGCTAAGCCAACCTTTGTGAACGACTCCGTTACCTTTTAGGAGTCATCCGCCCCAGACAAACTACCCACCAGCGCGGGTCTCCCCCCGAGGGTAACTCGGGGAGATAAGGATGCGCACAGCAAAAGGGTGGTATCTCACTGTTGGTTGGTGACCGAAATCACCAACCTCCCACCTATACTGAACAATCAAAGCGCACACCCAAGCGCAAGCTGTAGTAAAGCTTCACGGGGTCTTTTCGTCCAGCCACGGGTAGAGAGCATCTTCACTCCCATTGCAATTTCGCCGGGTCCCTCGTAGAGACAGTTGCCAAGTCGTTACTCCATTCGTGCAGGCCGGAACTCACCCGGCAGGGGATTACGCTCAATATGTTACGCTCCCGAACGTAATGCTCGAGAGGGCACGGTCATTTCTGCCATGCTCTGCATGTCGCCATACAGGTCGGACTATATCTTCGATAAGAAGGAGAATTTCCATCTTATCGCTCAGCGTGTAGTCTCTGAGGGGTCAAGCATGAGAATATTTCATGCCGACTTCCCTGCTGATTTTCCGCTTCGATCACAGATTATTACCACGATAGGTACTGTGATATGCGCGGGTTTCCCAGCATATAGCTAAGTTTTCTCCTACATCTCCGAGGAGTTCGGAGTTCGGAGGAGGTCTTACACCTCACTAAGGCAGCGTTCCCGTTCCCCAAGAACGGATTCGGTCGACCTTAGGACGGTTATGGTTACCGCCGGCGTTCATCAGCGCTTCGGTTCAAAGCTACGCTTCCGAAGAAGTTTCACCTCTCGCCTTAACGTTCTGACACTGGCCAGGAGTCAGCCCCTATACATCACCTTTCGGTTTCGCAGGGACCTGTGTTTTTGGTAAACAGTCGCTTGGCATCGCTTGCTGCGGCCAATGAACGCTGGGCACGAATGCCCAACACCCACTGGCAGGCCTTATTCCGAAGTTACGGCCACTGTTTTGCCTAGTTCCTTTACGAGGGTTCTCCCGTACACCTGAGCACACTTGTGCCCGTTCACCTGCGTTGGTTTGCGGTACGGATCCCGTTCGCTATTAGTCGTCGCCTTTTCTGGGCACCGCGCTCCCCTCCATCGGGCTCATCTTGCGACTTGCCCTGCGCCCCATGCGCCGCATGGGACAGACGTATAGCCAAAACGCCCGGAGAGTACAACAATGCGTCAGCAACGGGAACACGAACGGAAGGGCAGGAATATTAACCTGCTGTCCATCGACTACCCCCCATGACGAGGACTCGCCTTAGGACCGCCTAACCCTGGGTCGATGGTCGTTGCCCAGGAAACCTTGAACTTACGGTGGGAAAGGTTCTCACTTTCCTTTTTGCTACTTATGCCAGCATTCTCACTTCCCCGCGCTCCACCGGCCCTCGCGGGTCCGGCTTCACTGCTGCAGGGAACGCTCCCCTACCGACGTATGCCGACGGATCGGCG
>JAUSKG010000025.1 GCA_030647005.1 bacterium | reverse complement strand
GCGGCGGTTCCCGTCTGTCCTCCTCCATGCCTCCGCTGCGCTCCAGCACTTCGTCGAACAGACGGCTATACGAAATGTCGCTCCTCCGACCCGCAGACGGCTCGTCGTCCCACCACTTCGCATAGCCGCCGCGCATTGTGCTGACACCGTACCAGATGGTGTTGCACTAGGAAGTTGAGGGGAAGTAGCATAAGTAGACATGGCGCGGTTTGCTTGATACGATCGAGGTGCGTACAGTTCGATGGATTGTTGGACGTTTTCCTGCGCTCTCAAGAGGTCTTATGAACGCCTACGAGAAGTACATCGCCTCCGATCCCAAGCAGTGCTGCGTTTGTCAGACGCCGTTCTCGGAGGTGCTCCCTGCGATCACTAAGGAGTTCACGGGCGAGCTCTACGCGTTCTGTTCTGAGGCATGCATTGAGGCGTTCGAGGCGGATCCGGAGAAGTACGAGCAGTTCGAGGATGAGAATGGGGAGGACGAAGGCACATAGCCGTATTCATTTGCAGTCATCAATCTATGGCGGGACAACCACAGGCCATCGTGTACTCAACGCCAACATGCCCATACTGCAAGATGGCGAAGGAGTACTTTGACGAGAAGGGCGTGACGTACGAGGATGTTGATGTCGCAGCGGATCCCGGCCGCGCGGATGAGATGGTGAAGAAGTCGGGTCAGATGGGCGTTCCGGTCATTGATATCGGCGGGACGATCATCGTGGGGTTTGACAAGACGAAGATCAACGCGACACTCGGCCTTTAGGGCCGAGTGTCTGCGTATCGCTCTATGCAACGCATCCTCCTCATTGCGGCGACGGTGCTCTTGCTCGGTGGCGGGTGTGTCCAGCAGACACCCACCACCGGCGGTGATCTCGAAGGCGACATACTTGTAGTTCCTGAGGAACCGTCGTTCGTATGCGCGCAAGATGCGAAGGAATGTCCGGACGGCTCCTTCGTGAGCCGTACTGCGCCGCCGTCGTGCGCCTTCGCGGCGTGCCCGGAGGTCGCAGCATCGGCACCAACCCCCGCACCGCAACCCGTGACGACGCCCGAGCCGACGCGGGAGGTTGCGCCCCGAGCACCCGCACCGTTTGCCGTCTCAAGCCCCGCGTTTGCATACGGCACTCCCATCCCCATGGCGTACTCATGCCAGGGGAGCAACACGAATCCACCGCTCGCGGTGAGCGGTGTTCCGGAGGGCACGAAGTCGTTCGCGCTCACGTTCGTTGATACCGATGGGCAAGTGGGCGGTTTTACGCACTGGGTGCTCTGGAACATCCCCGCGACCGCGACGACCATCGCTACGGGCAGCGTTCCATCGGGAGCGGTCCAGGGTGCCATTGAGGATGGTGAACGGCGTTATTTTGGTCCTTGTCCGCCACCCGGAACACACCACTACGTCTTCACGTTGTACGCATTGGATACCGTGTTGGACCTCCCGGGTACAACGAATCGTGCAGGGCTCGCGAGTGCCATGCGCGGCCATACCCTCAAAGAGGCACAGACCATGGGGACCTACACCTACGTAGAGTAGGGGACTACGCGAGCGCGACGGCTCCGCCGCGTCCGCGGAGGAAATCGTCACCGCGCATCGGTGGCTTGCCTTCTGGCTGGACGCGATCCAGGATGAGAACCTGTCCATCGCCACAGATGACGCTGAGTGTTCCTGGTGATGCGGACGTTGCCACATGCGTGGCGAGTACTTTGAGACGCTTGTCGGATGGCTCGGTGACCCAGGTCCCGGGCCATCCTTCGTAGGCGCGTACCTTGCGCTCGATGACCGTAGCGGACTCGGACCAGTTGATGTGGCCGTCCTCACGGGAGAGGAGGGGACAGGTCGTCGCACGAGCATCGTCCTGCGGTACGGGTGTCAGGGTTCCGTTGAGGTACGCCGTCAACGAGCTTAGGAGGAGTTTGGCACCCTGTTTCGCGAGTCGCTCCTCCATCTGCGAGCGCGTCGCATCTGCGGGGAGGGGAGTGGCCTCCTGCGCGAGGATGGGGCCGTGATCCATCTGCGCATCAATGCGCATGACCGTCACACCGGTTTCCCGATCGCCCGCCGCAATCGCCGCCACAATCGGTGATGGGCCGCGCCAGCGTGGGAGGAGCGACGGGTGGAGGTTCACATACCCGTGCGGTGGGATGTCCAACGCATCGCTCGCGATGAGGCGACCGTACGCAACAACCACCACAACATCCGGCGCGAGCTCGCGGATGATCTCGGTGAGCGCGCCCTTTGTCTCGGGTTGCCACACGCGCAGTCCGTGCTCTCGCGCCCACCGCGCAACCGGCGGTGCGGTTTCCCGGTGTCCTCGACCAGCCGGCTTATCCGACTGCGTGACAACACCAAGCAGTTCGCAGACACCTCCCCCCGCGAGCATCTCCAAGCTCGGCAACGAGAAGTCCGAGGTTCCAAGGAACAGGCAGGTTTTACGGGGTGTTGCCATAGGTGGGTACACGAAGTCGTCGCGCGCGACGAGGGGGTCATATTTTTACCATTCAGACGTTCGGAGTATCCTGTTCGGGGTCGTAATCCATGACGTGCTCGGCCTTGTCAACGAAGAGGATGCCGTTGAGGTGGTCCACCTCGTGCTGGTAGATGCGCGCCACGAGCCCTTTGGCCTTGCGGACGATGGGATTGCCATCGAGGTCGAGTGCGCGAATCGTGCAGGTTTTTGGCCGTCGCACGAGGCCAAACTTCCCGGGAACGGACAGACAGCCCTCGGTATCGGTCTCCTTGCGGATGGAGTGTCCCGTGATGACGGGGTTGATGTAGACGCGGGTCTTTGTGCCCTCCTGCACCACGATGATGCGGTGGAGTTGGCCCACCTGGATGGCTGCGATACCGACACCATCCTTCACGCGCATCGTCTCCACGAGATTTTCAACGAAGCCCTCGCGCTTCAGGCGTTCGAGGGTCGCTGCGTCCACTTCCTGCGCGCGTTCGCGGAGGAGGGGATGGGGGTTTACGAGGACGGGGAGGAGCATAACGCTACGCGTGGAGCTTTGTGGGATCGAGGGTGCCCGTCCAATCCGCGGGAACGTCCTTGACGATGCGAGCGATCGTGTCGTTTGCGACATCGGGGGTCATGCGGACGAGAATGCTCGTCGTGCGTCGTTTGTGAACGATGCCGTACTCGTACGGACCATCAATCGCAAGCACCGTACCATGGTACCGCGTTTTGAGCAAGTGGATGAGTGACGGTGCGTCATCAGGATTGACCGCATCGAGGCGGAGGAGGCGCGTCTTCGGCGGGTAGTGCAGTGCCGTGCGTTCCGCGAGCTCGGCGCGGTAGAAGTCCGTGAGCGGTCCGCGGAGTGCCTGGAGTGCCGGATGGTCGGGAAGTGCGGTCTGCACGAGGAGCGATGCCTTCCAGGTGCTCGCCCATACCGCGATGCTCCGGAGTGCCTGGAGGAGTTGCTCCGTTCCACGGTAGTCATCGCCACGGACGTAGCGTTCGGCATGGAGGACGGCGACGAGGTGGATGGGGTTCCGGAATAGGGGTGCGATGGATGTCGTGAATCGCTCCGACGCAACGATGATATCTGCGTGCTCCGGTGGCGCATCGGGTTGGTCGCGATCCACCTGCGTGATCACCGCGTCCGGGTACAACGTGCGGAGGAGATCAACGATGCCCTGGGTGCCGATGGACTGGAACCCGAGCTGCGGCGATTGGCACGCGGGGCAGAGCAGTGCGGGTTCGTCTGTGGTTCCACACACGCGACACCGGTACACGGGACCGAAATCCGTGAGTGCCGTGGTACACGTTGGACACTGGAGCGTGGTGCCGCAGTCGCGACAGACCACGCGACCCATGCGTCCGCGTCGGTTATGGAGGATGAGGATGCGTCCGCGAGCGTCGAGTGTCTCGCGGATGGCATCGTGGAGCTCGTGCGTGAGGAGCCCAACCCCGCCACCCTTCCAGAACTGATCGAGACGAGCAATGCGGAGCGCCAGCGGCTGCGCGCCGAGATCCACGCGTTTGCGCGCGACCACCCAGTCCGTCGTGTTCGGGGCAGGGGAGAGGAGGAGGCGCGGGAGATTCCGTGCGACGGCAATCCGTTGCGTGATCGTACGCGCATCGTACCGCGGGTGCATGTCCTCCTGCTGGTGGTCATCCTCGTGGGCGAGATCCACGATGATTGCGCCAAGGATCGGGGGTGCGAAGCACGCGCCGGCACGGGTGGCGAGCACGCAGACCGGTCGGGTGCGGGCGCGCACGTACGCGGCCCACTGTGCACGTTTGCCATGCTGCGCAGGATCGAAGACCACGAGTGGTAGGTCGCGGAGCTCATGCGCGAGACGCTGCAGCCACGCGCGGTGCGGCGTGATGATGAGGATGGTTTTGTGCCCGTCGAGCACCGACCGTGTATATGCACGGAGCAACTCGATACGTTGCTCATGGTTCGAGAACACCGCGATGGTGTCGCCAGCTCCCTGTGCGAGCGCGGTCGCATCGTGCGGTGTCGTGCTGCGCGTTCCTCGTCCAGGTGATGGCGGATGTTTGTTATACGACGCATCAAAACTCACGGCCCCCGTCAGCGGGGGAGCGGGCAGCACGAGGTACGCCGCCGTGGCGATGGAGACGCCATGGAGCGCTGCGATGTCTTCGACGCTCTGGATCTCATCATCCGTGAGTACCGCATCATCGTTCACCGCGAGGATGTCACGCGCGCCGGTGATCGGTGGAGCGGTCGTGTTCGTGCAGATGCCCCAGAGTCGTTTCGCGCGAAACGGGATACGGACAAACGCACCGCGCGCGATACGCGGTGCGAGGTCCTCAGGAACGCGGTACGTGAACGCCCCTCGGGCGTCCTTGGGCATTCGTAGGAGCGGGACGACATCGACGTACAGACCATGAGGTGTCGTTGCATCGGAGAGAGGAATATAATGCGTCGTAATATGTACCTTTTACGTCACATGTCTTGTTTCCTCGTCATCTCGAGCGGAGCGGAGCGAAGTCGAGAGATCTCACGGGTACCGTGGTGCGTCATTGTGAGATTTCTCGACTTCGTTCGCCCGTGCGCTCACTCCGCTCGAAATGACGCAAAAGTACACGCTACTCCGCCACAAAACGGCCTGCGACTTTATCCTTGCGTACGGACGCTGCCGGAAACAACCGGCCGTTCATGGAAACGTATACGCCGAGTGGCGCGACCTGCACGTAGGCCAGTGCGGCTCCGAGGTTGAAGAGTCCATCCGAGCTGCCAAACGTGTAGGGCACCATCGCACCGGTGAGTATGATCGTTTTATCCGAAATACGTTCCGCAATGTACCGCGCGGTCTCCGGCATGGTATCGGTGCCGTGGGTAATGATAATGCGCCGCTCGTCGCTCCGCTTGCAGTGGTCTGCAATGATGCTCCGATCATCATCCGTCATATCCAAACTATCTATGAGCATGATCGTGCGAATCGCTACCGGAACCGTTGAGCGGCCGAGCGCAAGCATTTCCTGTATGTGTGTTTCACGAAACTCAAGCGATCCGTCCAACTCGTTATACTCCTTATCGAACGTACCGCCGGTGACGAGAATGCGTACCCCCCCCCTGTGCTCCTCGCTTCATAGCTTTTGCGTCGTATAATAATGTATCAGCGCGCATCTGCGTCATCTGCGCAGCGATCTCATAGCAAGTAGTTCAACGGGTTCACGGGGATGCCGTTCAGGCGCACCTCAAAGTGGAGGTGGGCACCGCTCGTGAGGGATCCGGCACCGCGAGTGCCAGGTCTGCCGCCAACGCAGGCAATGGGGTCTCCCCTGTCCACATAGGTTCCCTCTTGCACCTTGAAGCAGGAGACGTGGCCGTAGACCGTTGAGAAGCCGCCTGGGTGCACGAGCATGACGTAGCTGTAGCCCATGCCGTTATCTTTTGTCTTCGCGACGTAGCCGGGGGCCGGTGCGACGATCGTACTCCCCTGCGCCGCACGGATGTCCACGGCAGGATGCTCGAAGATGTGCCGGTAGGGATACTCGGGATCATGGAAGTACGCGGTGATGCCACGGTTGGGCACGGGCCAGGAGAAGGCCACGCGGCCGAGCGCGCCGAAGTGCTCGTCAATGCGTTCGAGCTTCGCCCGGACGGCGTTCTCGAGTGCGACGATCTCCGCGTCAATGGCCGCAACCTCGGCCTTGAGGTCTCTGATGATCTGCTGGTAGCGCTGCTCGTTGCTCCAGGTGGTTGTGAGGAGCTGCTGCTTGGTGTCCTGCTCCTGGTTGAGTGAGGCCTGTTCGTCGCGGAGCTCCTCGTCCAGCGCGGTGAGCTCCGCATTGCGTTCCGCGAGTGCGCGATCATCGGCGGTGAGCTGCTCGCGCTCAAATCGTACCGCCGCGAGGATACCGCGGAGGTGCTGTTGGACCTGCGCGAGTTGGTTCCGCTGTGCGTAGTACGCACCGACGGAATCTGATGCGAGGACGACGTGCATCTGCGGTCGGGCATCCGCCGCGCGTACCTCGGTGAGGAGCGCGGCGAGCATCCTCCGGCGTTGCTCGACGTTCGTGCGCGCCTCATCGAGCGCGATGGATGTCGCGGTGATCTCCAACCCCACCTGCTCACGCTCCACCTGCACGCGCTCGATTTCAAGCTTCTGCCGCGCGATGCGATCATCGAGTGTACGCAGCCGGTTCGTGAGCGATTGCGCGGTCCCCTGTGCCTTCTGGATAGATGCACGGTAGCGTTCAATCTGTGTCTGGATGTCCTCAAGGCGGTTGGACTTGGCGTCGATCGCCTTGTTGAGGTCGAAAATTTCTTTCACCTCGGAGCTCTGCTCCGCAGCGAGGACACTCGACGATCCCACGACAATGCAGGCCACCGTGGCGAGCACGGCAGCTGCACGTCCGTAGGCAGACCACCTAGGTTCCCTGTTCAATGGCATACGTGATTCTTCGCAATGTCTCCTCTCTGCCAAATAACCACGCGAGGTCAAATGGTCCGGGGGATGCCTGCTTACCGGACAGGGCCACGCGCATGGGCCAGAGCACCTCGCCATTCTTGAGTCCCCTCGCCGCAATCCACGCCTTCACTGTCTGCTCGAACGCCTCCGGCGTCTGCGGCCACTCCCCTATCCCGTCGAGGAGATCGGCGATGCCCCGGAGGTTCTCCTTGGCTCCTTCCAACGAGTGCTCCTTCCACGCGAGCGTTGCCTCCTGCGCATAGGGCGCAAAGTACCACTGCGGGAACGCATCGAGCCGCTTGAGTCGTGGTTGCTCGAGCTCCACCGCACGGAGGACGAAATCCGCCGTCGCATTGCTCGTGTCCATGCGCGAGCGGACGAGGTCTGCGAGCGCTGCGGGGTCCATGGTGCGGATGTACTCCCCGTTGAACCACTCGAGCTTCTCAAAGTTCACGTGCGCGGGAGAGGGGTGAACTTTCGTGATCTCGAAACGCGCGATGAGTTCTTCCTGTGTGTAGATCTCCTGTTCACCGCTTGGATTCCATCCGAGGAGCGCAACGAAGTTCACGAGCGCGTCGGGGAGGCACCACTGGAGGTACTGCGCGACGTGCGTGTCGCCGTCGCGTTTCGAGAGTTTCCCCTTTGCACCCAAGAGCACCGGTAGGTGCGCGAACTCCGGCATCTCCCAGTCGAATGCATTGAAGAGGAGGTGGTGCTTGGGGAGTGACGGGAGCCACTCGCTGCCGCGAATGACGTGCGTCGTCTCCATGAGGTGATCGTCCACGACGTGCGCGAGGTGGTACGTGGGGAATCCATCGGCCTTCTGGAGCACAAAATCGTCGAGCGTGTGCATGGCCACCGCGATCTCGCCGTGGATGCCATCGAAAACAACGACACGGTCTTCATCGTCGGGGATGCGGAAGCGTACGACACTCCCCTCCTCCGCAACGTCGGTGCGTGTGCGACACTTCCCGTCGTACATCGGCGGGAGTTTTTGCGCCGTGAGCTGCTCGCGGAGTTCCGTGAGTCGTTCCGCCGAGCAGTCGCATCGGTAGGCCTTTCCCGCGCTGAGGAGCTGCGCTGTAGCATCGTGGTAGTGCTCCAAGCGTTGCGATTGAACGTACGGGCCGTATGACCCGCCGACATCCGGTCCCTCATCCCAGGTGATGCCCACTGCGCGCAGCTGCTCCATGAGTCGATCGGCACTGCCGGCTACGGTGCGTGACTGATCGGTGTCCTCGATGCGGAGGTAGAACACGCCACCCGTATGCTTCGCGTAGAGGTACGCGTAGAGCGCGGTGCGGAGGCCTCCGAGGTGGAGCTCGCCGGTTGGTGAGGGGGCGTAGCGGGTGCGAACCATAGGACGTGCGATCATGAGGTGCGCAAACGGACCGTGAGGCGCGGGAGTCGGACGCGCTGGAAGCGCTCCGCAACGACGACGAGTGGGAAGATGACCGCGGCATCAAGGACACGACGGAAGCGCCACGGTTGGCGGGCAACGCGCCAGAGCCACTCCAACCCGAGTCGTCGCATGAGCGGCGGAGGACTCTGTACGGTTCCGCAGAGGTAGTCAATCGCCCCACCAGTACCCACGATGATTCGAGCATTCTGGAACGCATCTCCGTTGCGGCAGATCCACTCCTCCTGTGCCACGCCGCCGACGTTCATGATGATGCACGCGGGCTGCTGGTCATTCACTGCGCGCACCATCGCGGGATCGAGCGATGCGCGAGGATCAACGGTACCGTATGCGGCACGGAGCTTGGGCCAGTGCTGCTCGATGGTCTTCCGGAGGACGTCCGGCATCGTGAGGCCGTCTGTGCGGAGCAAGAACGTCACCGCGAGCCCGCGCTCCTCCATGGACGCGCAGAGGATCGGGAGCATGTCGGTGCCCGTGAGTCGCTGTGCCCGACCGTACCCGTTCCACCAGAGCGCGCACGCGATGCCAAATCCGTCTATCGTCACGAGGTCTGCGGTGTGGAGGAGGTTCCCAAAACGCGGGTGCCGCCATCCCGCGAGTGCGATCTCTGGATTGAGTGTGACGATACGCCGCAGGTGGTTTCCCGCGAGCGCACGCTCGATGAACATACTGAACTCCACGGTGGAGCACCGATCCACTGGTGTCCCAAGGACCTCCGCGCGTCCGGTTCTCCCCCACTGGCTATCGCGCGGGCGCGTAGGTGGCGGAAGGACGGGGCGAACCCGAATCCTGCTCGGAGTTCGGAATCGTGTGACGCGGCGGTTGATTTTCTTTCCGGTGTGCTTCATACCTTGCTCACCCCTCGTCATTTCGACCGAGTGAGTCCTCACCTCCCTCCCTCGTCATTTCGACCGAGTGAGTCCTCGAGCGAGTGGAGAAATCTCATCCAACAGTATAGGCAACATCCTACTACTAAACGAGATTTCTCGACTCCGCTCCCGCTCCGCTCGAAATGACGAAAGGGGCATGGATGGGTCTCATCTCTTCTCTCCAGTATGGCCGCTTTTTTCTCCTTTGACAAAAAACAGCTCGATCGTTGTTGACAACCACTGACATTCGTGCTATCTTCAAGGCAACGGGGTGATGACGATGTCACATTTGAATGAACTATGCAGAACTTCACGTACAAAGCGCAGGAAGCGTTGCAGCGTGCGTCGCAGATCGCCGCGGAACGCGGACACCAGCAGGTGGATGTCATCCACCTCATGGTTTCGCTCCTCACGCAGGAGCAAGGGTTGGTGACGGCCGTGCTCCAACGGCTGGATGTTGACGTGCGCGACATGCGTCGCCGCATCGAGGGCGAGCTCAATCTCTTGCCGGCGGTACGCATGGCGCCATCCGGAGGTGTTGGACAAATTTTCGTCACGCCAGAGCTCAAGGGCGTCCTCGATCGCGCCGCGGAGGAAGCGCGCAAGCTCAAGGACGAATACATCTCCACGGAGCACTTCCTCCTCGCGATGCTCGAGGTGCGCTCCCCCATCCGCACGCTCCTCACCGAGCTCCATGTGGAGCGCGAGGCACTCCTCAAGGTGCTCGCCGATGTCCGCGGCACGCAGCGTGTGGACTCGCCGGAACCGGAGGCCACGTACCAGGCACTCGAGAAGTACAGCGTGAACCTCACGCAGCAGGCGCGGGACGGCAAGCTCGATCCCGTCATTGGCCGTGACTCGGAGATTCGCCGCGTCATGCAGGTGCTCACGCGTCGCACAAAAAATAATCCGGTCCTCATCGGTGAGCCAGGTGTCGGGAAAACCGCAATCGCGGAGGGTGTCGCACAGCGCGTTGCGAAGGGCGACGTGCCGGAATCGCTCAAGGACAAGGAGCTCATCTCGCTCGACCTCGGGGCGCTCGTTGCGGGTACAAAGTTCCGTGGCGAGTTTGAGGAGCGGCTGAAGGCGGTGCTCAAGGAGATTACCGCGTCGGCGGGCAAAATCATCCTCTTCATTGACGAGCTCCACACGCTCGTTGGTGCGGGTGCGGCCGAGGGTGCCATTGACGCGGCGAACATGCTCAAGCCCATGCTCGCACGCGGAGAACTCCACGCGATCGGCGCGACGACGCTCAAGGAGTATCAGAAGCACGTTGAGAAAGACGCGGCACTCGAGCGACGCTTCCAACCCGTCCTCGTCGCGGAGCCCACGGTGGAGGACACGATCGCGATTCTCCGCGGCATCAAGGAGAAGTACGAGGTACACCACGGCGTCCGCATCACGGACAGTGCGATCGTTGCGGCCGCGGAACTCAGCCATCGCTACGTTGCGGATCGTTTCCTGCCGGATAAGGCGATTGATCTGGTGGACGAGGCCGCATCGGCACTCCGCATGGCCATCGAGAGCCAGCCGGAGGAACTCGACAAGCTCCAGCGGAGGATCATGCAGCTCCAGATCGAGCAGCAGGCACTCAAGCAGGAGAAGGATAAGGACGCGAAGGAGCGCCTGAGCGCGATTGACGGGGAGCTCAAGCAGCTCGAGGAGCAGGCGAAGGAGCTCGAGCAGCGGTGGCGCATGGAACGCGACCTCATCGCGAAGATGCGTGCATCGAAGACGACGATTGACGAGCTGCGCGCCGAGGCGGACCGCATGAGCCGTGAGGGGAACCTCCAGCGCGTGGCGGAGATTCGCTACGGCAGGATCCCTGAGCTCGAGCGGCAAATCCGTGAGCAGGAGCAACGTCTCGCAAACATCCAGGCCGCCGTGCGCGTGCTCAAGGAGGAGGTGAACGAGGAGGCCATCGCCGCGGTCGTTGCGCGGTGGACCGGTATCCCTGTCCGCAAGATGCTCGAGCAGGAAGCCGAGAAGCTCGCGCGCATGGAGGAGACGCTCGCGAGCCGTGTCGTGGGTCAGGAGGAAGCGATCCGCGCGGTGGCGAATGCCGTGCGCCGTTCACGCGCGGGCATCGCCGAGCAGACGCGCCCCATCGGGTCGTTCATCTTCCTCGGACCAACGGGTGTTGGGAAGACCGAGCTCGCACGCGCGCTCGCGGGCTTCATGTTCAATGACGAAGACGCCATGGTGCGCGTGGACATGTCCGAGTTCATGGAGAAACACGCGGTCTCGCGGATGGTCGGCTCGCCGCCCGGGTACGTCGGCTATGAGGAGGGTGGACAGCTCACGGAGGCGATTCGACGCCGTCCGTACAGTGTCGTGCTGTTCGATGAGATCGAGAAGGCCCACCCGGACGTGTTCAACGTCCTCCTCCAAATTCTCGATGACGGTCACCTCACAGATGCGAAGGGTCGCAAGGTGAACTTCAAGAACGCGATCATCGTCATGACCTCAAACCTGGGATCGGAGCTCATCCTGGAGGCCGGACGTGGCGCGACGCTCGGGTTCACCGATGGGGAATCCACGCTCCCGCCGGAGGAGCAGATGCGCGAGAAGCTCCAGGAGCGTCTCCGCGAGCGCTTCAAGCCGGAGTTCCTCAACCGCGTGGACGATGTCATCGTCTTCCACACGCTCGCACCGCAGCACCTCCAGCGCATCGTGGACATCCAGCTCGTGCGTATCGCGAAGCGTCTCCAGGACAAGAAGATCACCGTCGTGGTATCAGATGCCGCGAAAGAGCTCCTCGCGAAGCGTGGGTATGACCCCGCATTTGGTGCGCGCCCGCTCAAGCGACTCATCGAGAGCGAAATCCTCAATCCCCTCGCCCTTGAGATTATCAACGGGAACATCACCGAGGACTCCACGGTCCATGTGGACGTGGAGGAGGAGCACTTCGTTTTCCGGCCCGCACGAGAGGTACTTCAGGTGGAGGTGTAATACCGCAGCAATCCTTGTTTCAACTCAGCGAAAATCACGGGTTTCTATTGACAAACCCGTGATTTTTGTGTATACTACGATGTTGCTGCTCTGTGCGGTGACAAAAGTCCAACAACGAAGATGGGGAGGTTCACTTGGGAGCGCAGGATACACACACGAAGCAACGGATCAGGGTACATGTGTTGATCCAAATCGCTCACAACGGGCCGGTGCCGTATGTTCGGTCCGTACGGAGAACATCACAGAGTGCCGGCTCGATGACGGAGGAAGTGACGCAGTACCTCTGGGTGGATTCTGGTATTTTTGGGGACGGCGACACGTTCGAGCAGGCGGAGAGCGCAGCGCTTGCAATGCTTTCTGAGCGTCCTGCTTACGAGTGGATGTGGAGGTACATCCACAAGAGCGAAGATCCGAAGGAGATGCCGCTGGAATCCATCGTCGACCGCGTCATGCGGGCGATGGCGGGACAGCTCAAGCTGCTCATGGACCTCTGCAGGGCGATGCCGCAGCTCTGGTGACCCTGCTGTCCGAAGAGACCACCCCTCGGGGTGGTCTTCTTTTGTTGTGGTAAGGTAAAAGGAAGATCGTCACCGTCTTACTCTATGCGTCGTTCCTCCGCCATGGTTATCGTCAGTGCTTGCTGCTTTGTGCTCCTCGCGCCGTTCAGCGCGCGGGCGTTCTCCTTTGATGAGCAGCACATCATTTCCGACCACACGCTCACGAACAGCGCGACGATGTCGCTTGGAGATGTGGGGAGGTGGTTGCAGGATCGCGGGTCGCTCCTCGCGAGCGTGTTCCAGCCCGACTCCACGGGTGCGCTGAAGTTCCCGCACGAGATCATCTGGCTCGCGTCGCAGGAGGCGCGGGTGAATCCGCAGGTGCTCCTCGTCATGCTCCAGAAGGAGCAGGGACTCGTTGACGATCGCGCGCCAGTGCAGTCGCAGTACGACTGGGCGATGGGGTACGGTTGTCCGGACGGCACCGGATGCAATGGCCGGTTCAAGGGATTTGGCAAGCAGGTACGCGGTGCGGCACTCCAGCTCCAGGGGTACCTGGAAGACCTCACGATGAAAGGCGAGACGATTGCGCGCTGGGCCGTTGGGAGGACGAAGACCACATCGGATGGTTTCACGATCACCCCGCAGAACAACGCCACCGCCGCGTTGTACTCCTACACGCCGTGGCGCGGTGGCGCGAGTGGTGCGGGCGGCAACTACAACTTCGCGCGCCTGTTCGCCCAGTGGTTTGGCACCGGCCGCTACCCCGATGGCGCGATTCTGCGCGGGCCGGACGGCACCGTATGGCGGATCGCACAGAGCAAGCGTCAACGCTTCGTGTCTCCCGCGGTACTCACGACGTACACTCCCGCGGAGAAGATCATCGCCGCGGAAGCGAACGATATCGCTGCGTACCAGGAGGGTCCGACGATTCGATTTACAAACTACAGCGTCCTCGCGGATGCCGCGGGGATGCGGTGGCTCATCGTAGACGGTGAGCGGAGGCGCGTTGCTTCTGCCGAGGTCTTCCGGCAGCTTGGCTTCCACCCGGACGAGGTTGAGGTGGCAACGCCCGATGACCTCGCTGCATACGCCGAGGGCAAGGAGGTCGCAGGCGCGAGCGATAGCCCGCGCGGGCAGCTCGTGCTAGACCTTGGTACGAAGCAGGAGTATCTGCTCGTGGGCGATGTGAAGCGACCGATCCCCCACCCCGCTATCCGCGAGGCGCGGTTCCCCGCACAACTGGTGAAGCCCATGCTCGCATCCGCGCTCGCGGGGAAGAAGCAGGGCGATCCACTCACAATGCCGGATGGCGAAATCGTCACTGCACCAAAGTACCTCCCGCAGGCGTTCGTCATCTCGCAGGGCCAACGCCGACCGTTCGCCTCACCGCGCGTCATCGAGCAGCTCGGCTACTCCTGGAACAACCTGCGCGTGCTCTCGAACGAGGCGCTCGATCTCCACCCAGCAGGCCAGCCACTTACTGGCGGCTTTGAGGGAGGCGTTGAGACGGCACCGGCTCCGACGACTGTCGTATCGCAGCCAGCGACACCGACCGCGAGCACCGAACCGATCATCATCCACACGCACGGCCTTTCGATCTTCTGATGTAGCGGAGGTCTTCAGACCTCCATCCCTCCCTCCGAAGCTGGCGCGGGAGTGCCGAAGATCGCGCGCCGAAGATTAAGCGTTTGCGTGATGACTCGCTGTCCCTGATCGCGGAACTCCTCGAACGTTCCCTCGTTGCGAATCGTGATGTCCGCCGTTGCGCCGATTGCGGCGATGGATTGCTCGGAGAGCGCCTGCTCCTCTCGCATGAACTTTTCGAACGATGCCTGGTGGTCATCGTCGTTTTCGCCACGGCCACGGATGCGATCAAAACGCACCTCCGGTGATGCGGTAATGTACACGAGGATGTTTTTTGGAAATGAGCGGATGAGCTTCCGATCCTCCTCCCACCGCACCCCATCGAGGAGCACAACGTCGGTCTGGAGGTGCTCAATCCTCCCGCGCATGGCGTTGGCGATGACATCCATGCCGTACGTCTCCACGAGTACGCGCGAGAGCTCCTGCATGTTGTGCCGCGTGATTTCCAGGTTCCAGAGCGCGAGCGTCTCGCGGTGCAAATCGGAGAATCGCATCTTCACCACCGAGACCGTCTCCGGAAAGTCCCCCTCGAGGACACGGACGAACGTCCCCTTCCCGCTCCCCTTCTCTCCGACGAGACCGATGATGACTGCCATAGTGCGATGATGGTTCCTTGACGCGATGAGCACATCTCACTCTCACAGTACCGATCATCGAGGAAGGCGCAAAGATGCGCACCGAGTCGTGCGATGATACCTCCGAATTTCGGAGGTATCATCGTGTCTCGTCCAAGATGAGGCGCTCGCGGAATGCGCCACGCTCTGCTCCTTTTGCTGCACGGAGCTCCTCGAGCGCCGATCGTGAAACCTCAAGGTGATCCGCAAGTGCAAAGATGACTTCCATGATGTCCGCGAGCTCCTCGGGATTCTCGGACTCCAGGAACTCATCCACCTCCTCCTGGAGCTTCTCCCGTAACTTCATACGATACTCCTCATCGCCCGCGACGTGCGTGACCGCGATGCCACCGTGGCGCTGCACAATGGACGGGATGTTGTCCCGAATGAGCTTGTTGAACTGCATAGGTGGGGCCACACTACAGCACGGTGATCGTCTCGATGTCCTCCACGTTGCTCCTCGCACTTGTGAAGCCAAAGAGGTGCCGTTTCGTGACGATCTGGAAGAATGAAGGACGATCGCCGTCGAACTCGAGAACGTAGTCATCGCCGAGTTCGTAGCGGGTGATCGCTCGCGGATCGTAGGTATCTTTCGGATGCGCGGGGTGGAACGATCGCCGCTCAATAACAAACACCCTGTCATTGATGCGGATGCGGTCTCCATCTTGGAGTTGGAGGAGTTTTTGGATGGGAGCGTTCATGCTTATAGCGTAGCAGACGTACTCATGCGTACCACTGCGGATGCTCGGGAGCGATTATTGACAGCAACGACGAAGTGAGATAACGTGTATTTGTCGCAGTACATCGAAAGAGGAGGAAGCGACATGGGTGAGGACGTGAGTTTGTTCCGCGAGCGAGGAACGGGGAGGTTCATCGAGTTCCTCACGTTCCTTTTCGACGGAACCGGACTGTTCATGCGAAAGGAGTGGGCGACGTTCCTGGATGTTTCGGAGGACCAGATCACGATCTGGCTGCGGGATGTCGTGTCTCCTCCGGGGCCGACGACCATGTGTTCCATCATGCGCGTTCTGCACGAGTCAACCGGTATCACCGGCGTAGTGGAGCGTTTCGCCGAGATCGAGCGCCTTCCTCTCTGGGATATCTCCACCAAGAACCGCGAGCAGTGGAGCGGCACGCGGTCACTGAGTGAGTACCTCTGTCTCCCCCTCATGGATGGCCTCTTCCGTTCGATGGCCGACCTGACCATCGAACAGCGACAGCGGGTGATCCAGGATGCCACCGAAACCGCTCACAAGATCAGGACGTAACGCGTCCGATCTTCCGCTACCCAAGCGACCCTGCCTGGCTCATGCCGCGCGGGGTCGTTTTCCTTGTGGAGCATCCTTGAAACGAATCTTCCATCAATAATCAATCCCCTCTCGCGCGGGGGTGCCTTGGTAGAAGTAGTGCTTGTGGAGGTGCATTTCGGTGAGGAGATCGGCGCGGTTGAAGTAGGAGAGCCAGCGTTGTTGCTCGGGGCCGTTGGGCCAGGGTTGGCCGGGTGGGTTTGTGGCTGCTTTTGAGACCTCTGTTCGGCCGGTGAGGAGAATTTCCGTTGTTGAGGGTTTTGCGTCAAGGAGGTGCTCGACTGCGGATTCGGGGAGCATGCCGAGTGCGACGGTGGTGTTGATTTCGTCGAGGATGAGGAGGTCGTATCCTCCCGCGTCATTTCGACCGGAGTGAGTCCTCGAGCGAAGTGGAGAAATCTCGACCTGTTGAACGAGATCCCTCGACTTCGCTTCGCTTCGCTCGGGATGACGGAAGGAAAACAGCTCCAATGCTTTTGCGATCCCCTGCTCTGCCTGGCTGATGTCCTCCGCGATAACGCCAAAGCGGAAGCGGTTGGTTGTCGGATCGATGCGGTCCAGGCCGTAGCCAAACCAGTCCACGCCAATGCTGCCGAGGAGCGCGCGCTCGGAGTAGTGCTCACCGCCTTTGTCAAAAAAGACGATGGCCACGCGCTTGCCGACGGCACGCGCGCGGAGTGCCAGGCCGAGGGCCGCGGTGGTCTTGCCCTTGCCGTTGCCGGTGTACACTTGGATGAGTCCGGTTTGCATAACTCCACCTCTCCCTCCCTTACCCTCCCTCTCCCCGAGTACGCGGAGTAGGGAGGGGAGATTGACTGCCGGTCTGGATCTGTTAGTGTAATGGGAGCTGGTCCATCCAGCGGAAAAGGAGCAGTACATGCAGCGATTGATTGCGGTGGCGGTGTGTGCGGTGTTGCTGAGCACGGGCTGCGGCTACTTGTTCGACAAGAGTGCCGCAGAGGCGGAGTTCGACACGTACCTGAAGGAGATGCACGGGGACAAGACCATCCTCGGGAGAACGTGCGCCGGAACCGACTCTGACGGCGACGGCTACGTCTCATGCGAGGCGAACGTGCGTGGGCTGCTCGGCACCGAGCAGATGGTCATCGTCGAATGCGCCGCGAGCTTCACCTGGGCGAGTGGCTGCAAGTCCAAGGTCATCCCGCTGCGGTAGCACGCAGCGCCAATCGAGAGGAGTTGTACATGGTGCGTCGAATTGCAAGGGACGATGCTTACTTCCACACCCTGGAATGGCAGGCCATGGAGCGAGAAGCCGATGAGGCGATTGCTCGTGGCGAAGTCAGCCCACCCGTGGATGTCGAGGTGGCGATCGCGCAGCTACGATCGCTCTCACCACCGGAGGATACGAGCGAGTAGCGCCTCCGAGTCATCACCGCGAGAGCCACGCATTGCGTGGCTCTCTTCCTTTGTCATTCCTTGGATCCGTACTTCTTCTCCTCCCATTGCTTCCGCACGTTGATGAGGAGTTTTGCGAGGTCTGCGGCGACGTGGTGATTGAGGAAGACGCGGCTGACGAGCGTCGTGCTGGTCTGTTCCTGAATCTTCACCTGGGAGAGGAAGTCGATGACGACATCCCGCTCCTGTGCGGTGACCATGACGGCGTTCGTGTAGACACCCTTGAGGCCCTCACGCTCCGCCTGGATGTGAATCTGCTGGGTGGGCTGCTCCATGCCTATGTGCATTTGCTATACCCGCAGCCGAGGCAGCTCATGCAACCCTCTTGGAACTGGAGGACGGAGCCGCAGGTGGGGCACTCGGGGGCCCAGCCGTGGTCGGCGAGGGAGCGCTTTGCGGGAGATGGGGTTGCTGCGGGTGTGATACTCCCCTGTCCGCCGACGGTGACGGTGGAGGTCATTGTCTCCAGGATGAATGCGTTGCGGTCATCGTGCTCCTTTGGCGCAGTGCTCGCTCCTGAGGCGGACGCAGCGTCATCAAACTGGAGGGAGAGCTTCTCTTGGGGTGCACGAATGTGCTCGTCGAGGATCTGCGCGATGGCATCGGGGATGGAGAGGATCATGCCATTCTTTCCGAAGCTCGGCATGGGGCCGCGGATGCCCTTGAGCTGCACGATGACGGTTTGCGCGGGAATGCCGGAGCGGAGCGCGAGCGAGGCGAGACGGCAGATGCCCTCGGTCTCCTCGGCAAAAAATCCGCCGGACTTCCCGATCGTCGCGAACACCTCGAAGGGCTTGCCATCATCGTCGCTGTTGATCGTGATGAAGAGTTTGCCGTACGCCGTGGGTACTTTGTACGTCATGCCGTGCATGACTTCCGGACGCGGGCGCGGCTCGAGGATGGCCATCGGCTTGGGTGCCTCGATTGCGGCGGGCTCCTCCTTCTTCGCGGGGGGCGCAGAGGAGAGGACGGCTTCGTTCCGTGAGCCATCGCGGAAGTATGTCACACCCTTGCAACCGAGTTCGTACGCGAGCATGTAGAGATCCTTCACCTGCTCCTTCGTGTGATCATTCGGGGCGTTGCAGGTCTTGGAGATCGAGGAATCGTTGTACTCCTGCGCCGCGGCCTGCATGCGTACATGTTCCTCCGGCGTGAGCTGCTTTGCGGAAGTGAAGTACGGGGGGTGCTCCTGTCCCGGGTGCGCACCCGCCCATGCCTCGTAGAGCGGATGGTACACCGTGTGCTCGCCGATGCGGTCGCGGCGGATGAAGGCGAAGTCGTACACCGGCTCGATGCCCGAGGAGACACCGGAGAGGAGGGATGTGGTGCCGGTGGGTGCCTGCGTGAGGAGGAAGCAGTTGCGAATGCCGTGCGCGGCAATCCCCTGCTTGATGTCCTCCGGCAGACGCTGGATGAACCACCCCTGGAGGTACTTCTCGCGATCGAACTTCGGGAATGCGCCTTTCTCCGCTGCGATATCCACCGATGCACGGTACGCTTCGTCGCGAAGCGTGCGGTAGAGGTCCTGGGTCATCGCGATGCCCTCCGGCGATCCGTACGGGATGTGGAGCTTGATGAGGAGATCGCCGAAGCCCATGAATCCCAGTCCGGTGCGTCGGATGCCGAGCTGCGCGGTGCGGTTCTCCTCGTATGGGTAGTACGTGGCATCAATGACATCGTCGAGGAAACGAATGGCGATGCGGACGGCCCAGCGGAACCGCTCCCACTCGAATTCCGCCTTCTCGTGGATGCCGTCGGATGTCGCGAATGCGGCCACGTTCATGGAGCCGAGGTTGCAGACGTTCCACGCGCCGAGGGGCTGCTCGCCGCAGGGATTCGTGGAGATGAGCTGCTCGAAGTACCAGGAGTTGGAACGCTTGTTCGCGCGCTCGATGAAGAACGTCCCGGGTTCGCCCGATGCCCAGGCGGACTCGCAGATGAGTTCCCAGAGTGCCGCCGCCTTGATGGTGCGGTAGACCTTGCCGCCCCACTGGAGATCCCAGTTCGCATCGTTCTTCACGGCTTCCATGAAGCGATCGGAGATGCAGACGGAGAGGTTCGCGTTCGTCACGAGGCCCATCGTGCGCTTCACGGTGATGAACTCCTCGATGTCCGGGTGGTCATCGTTGAGCATGAGCATGAGCGCGCCGCGACGCGAGCCGCCCTGCTCGATGAGACCGGTGGCGTAGCTGTAGAGGCCGCCGAACGACACCGCTCCGGATGCTGTGCCGGAAACGCCCTTCACGAGTGATCCGCGCGGTCGGAGCGAGGAGAGGTTGACACCGACACCGCCGGACCTGCTCATGATCTCCACCATGAGCTTCACATTATCGAGAATGCCACCGCGACTATCTTCGGGCGACGGGATGACGAAGCAGTTGTAGAACGTCACCGGCACGCCTGTACCAGCACCGGAGAGGATCCGTCCGCCCGGGACGAACTGGAAATCCTCAAGCACCTTACGGAACTCGCCTGTCCAGTACTCGCGCTTCTGCGATGTCACCTCCACGGAGGCAATGGCCTTTGCGACGCGATCCCACATCTGATCCGGTGATTGCTCGATCTGGTGTCCCGCACGATCACGAAGTGCGTAGCGGTCGTTGAATACTTTCTCGGAAAGTCCGGTGAGTACGGTTGCCATACCTCCATGGGGTTACGGACGATGAGGGTATCGTATACAATATCTAGTGGTCTATTGGACGTGTAGCCACCATATGTAGCTACACACCCGTAACTCCCATAGTAGAACACGGTGAGGATCGGCTCAAGTGTGGACAAGTGTGGAGTGGGACGCTGCCGTCACTGGACGTACACGCGGTCATCGTACCGGAGGTCAACCGAGCGGATGCGCTGACGCTCCTCCGGCGTCTGTCGGTCGTGGAGGACGGCATTGAGCTTCGTGATCTGGTAGGTTGTATCGCCCTGGGTGGTTGTGGTGACTATCGCACCGCTGCGCGTGCGGATGTCGAAGTCCTCCGTTGCGCCGTACCTCGGCACAATGACGTCTGGCTGGAGCCCCGCACCGGCGATCGCGAGCGTATCCCACATACGCTTGAGAAACCGGAGTTGCTCGGTACTGAGCAGTGGTTCATCGCCAAGCGCACTCGCGGGGACGTTCCAGGTGATGCCGATGAGCGCACTCCCCGCCTCGGTCGCGAGGAGCGCTTCGCGTAGCTCTGGCGATGCGGCGAGGAGGATATCGCCCTGGGCACCAACGAGATAGCTCGCGCCGTCGGTCGTGTACACGATTGCAGCGATATCCTGCTCCTGGACGGTGAGCTCAAGCACCCCGTGACGCTTAAGGTCGGTGGTGACGCTCGTGAACGCGAACTCCTCGCGGAGCATCTCTGGAATGGCACGATACCCGCCTACAATGATGCTCGTATTGGGAAAAATCACCCACTGTTTACCCGCGAGCGCAACAAGTGCCGCATCGCGGACCACTGCGTTGGGGATGAGTGTTGCGCCGCTGACACGCACGTCACTGATACGCCACCCCCAGATGATCGCACCCGCGAGCACGAGGAACGCCACCGTGAGTACGAGGGGCTTCTTCACGTTGACCGTCGGCTGCCGCGTCGCGGTATGGCGCCACGTTGCGCCGCTCCCTATGCGATGTCGCGAGAGCGATCTCGTCGGCGTCCCGCGTCGCGGGTGGCGGCGGAACATACCCTACGCTGCCGTGATGCGATCCATCCCCAGCCATGGACGCAACACCTCCGGAACCATCACGGTGCCGTCGGCTTGCTGGAAGTTCTCGAGGATCGCGCAGATGGGGCGGTTCATAGACCACGCCGTTCCGTTGAGTGTGTGCACGAACCTCGGTGCTCCGCCATCCTTCGGACGGTAGCGAATATTCAGCCGACGTGCCTGCCAGTCCGTGCATGTAGAAGTCGAAGTGAGTTCGCGGTAAGCTCCTTCGGCCGGGAACCATGCCTCGAGATCGAACTTTCGGGCTGCCTGGATTCCGAGGTCACCCGTACACATTTTCAGTACTTGGTAAGGGAGGCCAACATCCTGCAGGAGGCGTTCCTCAAGACCGAGGAGGTACTCATGCTCCGCGAGGGATTGCTCGGGCGTCGTGAAACTGAACATCTCCACCTTGTCGTACTGGTGCACACGGAAGATGCCCTTCGTGTCTTTCCCGTAGCTTCCGGCCTCGCGACGAAAACACGGTGAGAACGCGACGTAGCGTTTCGGGAGGTCCGTCTCGTCAAGAATCTCATCCATGTGCATCGGTCCAATGGACTGTTCGGACGTTCCGATGAGGTACTGATCGTCCTGTTCGAAGTAGTACGTCTCTGTCCGCTGACCGTGGATGGTGTAGCCCATGGCCTCCATGGCGTTGGCGTTGATGAGCGCTGGCGGAATGACTGGCGTGAATCCCTCAGCGGTGAGGACGCGCATGGCGTGATTGAGCATCGCGAACTCGAGGAGCGCACCCGGGCCGGTGAGGTACCCGAATCGTGACCCACTCACCTTCGCGCCGCGCTCCGTATCGAACACCCCGAGTGTAGCACCGAGCTCCCAGTAGGGCCTTGGCGTGAAATCAAACGACGGACGTTCGCCTACGGTGCGCTCAACGACGTTCTCCGTACCGTCCTTCCCCACCGGCACATCTGAAAGCGGAAGATTTGGAACGTTCCAGACAAGCTCGTGGAGCTCCTGTTCAACGTCTTTGAGCCGCTTCGCATCTGCATCATTCGACGCATCGAGTGCACGGAGTACTGCGAGCTTCTCTTCGCGCACCTTTGGTGAGAGTTTTCCGAGCTCCTTCGATGCCGCGTGCTTCTCTGCGGCAACGGCCTCGACTTTCTGGAGGATCCGTTTGCGTTCAGCATCGAGCGTGAGCATCGCGGCGATGGGGACGTCGCATCCCTTCGCCGTAAAGCCCTCTTCCGCTTCACGCTGATGTTCTGCGAGCCATTTGAGATCAATCATATCGAACGATGATGTTTAGTCGCTTGGGGCGAGCGATGAGTTTTTGAAGTGGTGCAGGAGATCGGGTAAGAGTGCTTCGACCATACGGTGCCGATGTCGCATGACTGGAGCGCGCGGATCTTTCGCGAGAATATCCGCCGTCGTGTCGTACTCCGGATGAAGGAAGATGGAACGAAACGGGAATCCAGGAATGCGTTGAGATGATACGGACAAGGCGATGCGCCCCGCGTCAATCCCCTCCTCCGTGCGAACTACTCCGTTCTATGCCACGAACGCAAGAACGTTACGCATGCGACAACCGCGATGCTTCTCGGGAATGCCCTCCATGCGTCGCAGGACCTCGGCAATCATTTCATCATCCGTTGCCGCGCGCCCATCTCCAAAGATACGCCTCGAGTGAACTCCCGGCCAGCCGTCGAGCACCTCGATCTCCAGACCGCCGTCATCGGCGAGTGCCGGCAGCCCCGTCGCGCGTGCGTACCACGTGGCCTTACCGATGGCGTTCGCCTCAAACGTGGGTTCGTCCTCGGGGTACGGCGTGAGATGCGGGTACTGCGCGAGCGTGCGGAGCTCTGCACCGATGCCTCCAAGGAGCGTACGGAACGTCTCGATCTTCGCGGGGTTGCGCGTGGCGAGGAGTAGTTCCATACTCAGGAGCGCAACGTACTCGTGTGATGCTTGCCACCCTCGTATGCTTCACAGCGAACGAGCTGCGTCGCAGAGAGACCGAGGTCCGCGAGGCGATGCAATGCCACCTCTCCATCGTACTGCTGATCGTAGCCGACGGCGATGATGTCGGGTGCGAGGTCGCGGAGGATGCTGCCGTATGTCTCGGGTGCGTCACCGATGCACGCTCCATCAACGACACGGAGCGCTTGAACAACCTCGCGTCGCTCATGCTCGGTGAGCGCGGGCACTCTCCCCTTCTCCGCTCGTGCGACCACGTCGCGCGTGACGACCACGATGAGCTCATCGCCGAGCGCGCGGGCTTGCGTGAGGAAGGAGACGTGCCCCGGGTGGATTCCGTCGAAAACGCCGAACGCAACGACCCTCGTCATACACAGCGCCGTTCACGCGTTTCGCCGCAGTGCCGGGAATGCAATGACCTCCTTGAGGTTCGCAGCACCCGTGAGGAGCATCGTGAGACGATCGATGCCTAGGCCGAGGCCGGCGGTTGGCGGCATACCAACCTCGAGCGCGCTCAAGAAATCCTCATCGAGACGCATCGCCTCCGCATCACCGCCTTCGAGTGCCGCCTCCTGCGCCGTGAAACGTTCACGTTGGTCAATGGGATCGTTGAGTTCCGAGAAGGCGTTGACGACCTCCGCGCCGCCAATGACGAGCTGGAAGCGTTCCACGACGCTGGGATCCTCGGGATGGCGTTTCGCGAGCGGCGAAAGTTCAACGGGATGATGTATGAGGAATGTTGGCTGTACGAGTTGGGGGCGCGCGGTGGCCTTGTAGAGCTCGTCCATGAGTTTCCCGCGTGACCAGGAGGCGTCAACGCGTTCGCCCTTCCGCGTGAGCGCATCGCGGAGGTCATCATCGGATGCGAGCGCGATGTCAACGCCACTGTACTCGAGGACGACATCGCGGAATGTCACGCGCGGAAACGGTGGCGCGATGCGGATCACCGTGTCGCCGATCGTCACCTCATCGAGTTGAAGCGCCTCAGCGATGGCGAGGAACAAGCCCTCCGTGAGTCCCATGAAGGCCTCGTAGTCGGCGTATGCCTCGTAGAGCTCAATCTGCGTGAACTCGGGGTTATGTGTTCGGTCAATCCCCTCGTTGCGGAAACACCGCGCCACCTCGAACACGCGCTCGAATCCTCCGACGATGAGCCGCTTGAGGTAGAGTTCGGGCGCGATGCGGAGGTAGAAGTCCTGGTCGAGCGCGTGGTGATGCGTGACGAACGGGCGCGCATTCGCACCGCCCGGAATGGGTTGGAGAATGGGGGTTTCCACCTCGAGGTAGTTGCGCTCCCGGAGGTACGTGCGGCACGCGGTGACGATGGCGGCACGACGCTCGAAGAGGCCCCGCACGATGGGATTCGCGATGAGATCCACCTCGCGATGGCGATAGCGCATCTCGGTATCGGTGAGGCCGTGATACTTCTCCGGCAACGGACGGAGCGCCTTCGTGAGGAGCGCGCACCGTCGGACCGCAACGGTCTCCTCACCGGTCTTCGTGCGGAAGCAGAGCCCCTCCACTTCGATGAAGTCGCCGACATCGAGGAGGCGCGCCTGTGCGAATGGTGCATCGCCGAGTTCATCCTGCTTGAGGTACGCCTGGAGCGTGCCGTGGCCATCCTCGATGACCGCGAACATGGATTTTCCGTGCTCGCGGATGGCGCGGATGCGGCCGACGATAACGACGATAGAGCCCTGATCCACGAACGCATTGAAGGACGTCCGCACCGCGGCAGTAGTGTGCGTGCGCTTCGTGCGTGCGGGGTAGGGATTCGTGCCCAGCGCACGGAGCTGCTGGAGCCGTTGGAGACGATCGGCACGTTCGGTGGAAGCCATACGCGATAGTTACTAGGAGCTCGTGGCTAGTTGCTAGGAAGCTCGTATGGTTCTAGCGTACCAGACCGCGCGGACACACGCACAAGCGCACGGCTCTGACGAGCCGTGCGCGCATGCGCGGCGCTTCCTACGTGATGGAGAGCACCTTGTAGTTCTTCTTGCCCCTTGGGGTGTCAACGTCGAACTGTTCGCCCACGGCACGGCCGATGAGTGCCTTGCCCAGGGGGGACTCGTTCGAGATTTTCCCGTGAATCGGTTCGGCTTCGTTCGCGCCCACGATGTGGAACTGCTTGCGGTCGCCATTGGTCTGCACCTCCACGGAACTCCCGATCTGCACGGCATCGGAGTCCGCCTGGCGCGTTGCGAGGACGGCGCTGTCCACGACGGCCTCGAGTTCGATGATGCGACCCTCGTTGAACGCTTGCTCGTCTTTCGCTTCGTCGTACTCGGCGTTCTCCGAGAGGTCGCCGAGTTCCTTCGCGCGCTCGATCTTGTCCGCGATCTGGCGCCGCATCTCTCCCGTGCGGTGCGCGAGCTCGGTCTTCAGTTTCTCCAACCCTTCAGCTGTCACGTAAATAGGACCATCAGTCATACAGTGGCAAGAGTATTGATATGCACTATAGCGCGAGAGAACAATGCAACAAACAAGAGCGTATCGCGCTCCGAGAACGGCGTCAAGTGTGGACAAGTGGAGCCACCTACCGCGATGGCGAATACCACGCCTGGAGGATTGCCCGCGCAATGGGGACGGCGGTGCGTGAGCCCTCGCCGCCCTCCTCGACAAGAACGGCGAGCGCGACGCAGTCCGGGAGGATGGTTCCGGGCGCAGTGGACGTGCGTTGGCACGCATCATTCGTCTGCTCCGCAAAGCCGATGAACCAGGCATGCGGCGTGGTGCCGAGCCCGTGCTCAGCCGTGCCGGTTTTACCAAAGACCTGGAACGGGAGTCCGGAGAGACCCGCCGCGCTACCGGAGGTGACGGCATCGCGCATGCCGCGACGGACGATCGCGAGCACATCCGGGGAGATGGAGACGGAGCCACCGCGTTGCTCGTGCGGGGTGTCGAGGTTGAGGTACGGCACGGGACGTGTTCCGTCGTTCGCGATTGCGGCGGTTGCGACGGCGAGCTGGAGTGGTGTGACGAGAACGTCGCCTTGGCCGATGGCGAGGTGATACGTGTCGCCGATGTACCACTCCTCACCGAGCTCCCGCTGCTTCCAGGCGGGATCCGGGATGAGGCCCACGCCCTCACTCGGGAGATCAATCCCCGTCTGCTCGCCAAGCCCGAACGCGCGCAGTGCCGATGCGATGCGCTCCGGACCCAGGGCATTGTCCTGCGTTGGCGCAGCGAGCGTCTCATACCCTGTGCGCGGCTTGCCGCCGCCGATGAGGTAGAAGAACGTGTTGACGGATTCTGCGATTGCCTGACGCACGGTCACGGTGCCGTGACCGCCCGCCTTCCAATCCGGAAACCACGCCTGCGCAATGCGGAGTCCTCCCGTAGAGTGGAGGCGTGTCAGCGGACCGATGACATCGGCCTCAAGCGCAGCGGCGGCAACGATGGGCTTAATCGTGGAGCCCGAGGGGTACGTCCCCGCAGTGGCGCGCGGGAAGAGGGGTTGATCCGTGTCCTCGAAGATTGCCGTCGCCTCCGCCGACGTGAGGCCGCGACTCATCGCCGTCGCGTCGTACGTGGGGATGCTCACGAGCGCGAGCACCGCGCCGGTCTCCGCGTCGAGCACCACCGCTGCGCCGCGTCGTGATCCCGCTCCACGCGCGCCATCGAAGAGTGCTCGTGCGGCTGCACGCTGGAGTGGCGCATCAATCGTGAGCGCGAGCGTCGCTCCCGCGCGCGCGGGCTCAATCGCACTCGTGTGATCCGCACTCCCACGCGCATCAACCGTCGTCGTGCGCAACCCGGGTGTCCCGCGGAGCATCGCTTCGTACGAACGTTCCACGCCGGTTTTTCCCGTACGATCTGTCGGTCGGTAGCGTTGGTCACGCAATGTTGCGTACGCCTCCGCATCCATACGGCCGAGGTAGCCCAGCACGTGCGCCAAGCTCCCCGTGGGATCTGCGGTGACGGTGAGCACCCGTTCATTCTCCACGGTGAGCCGGAGTGCGGGGAGCGCAGCACCCTGCGCATAACGCGCGATTGCGGCATCGTACGCGAGGCCCGTGCGCACGGGGATGGGCTCGGTCAGGTGAGGCGGGAACGACGCGATCGTCGCCGCGAGCTCCTCGGGTGCTCGCTCGAGGAGCGTTGCAATTGCAGCGATTGCTGCCGTACGGGTCGCGTCTCGGGGCAGAAGCGCGGGGACGACACCGAGCACGTAGCGCTGGACATTCTCCACGAGCGATGTGCCGTTGCGGTCGGTGATCGTCCCGCGCTCCGGAACAATGATCTCCTGTCGGAGCCGGTTTTGCGCTGCGAACGCGCTGTAGCGACTTCCCTGTCGCACCTGGACGTCGATCGCCCGTACGGCGAGCACGCCGATGCCGACCGCGAGGAATGCGAACGCAATGCGCACGCGACCCACAGATGCCGCCCGCCCGAGGAAGTCCGGTTCCCGACCGGAAACACTGCGCGGACCGGAGGACTCTGCAGCAACATCAATCGCATCAAAGGGGCTGCTCATAGGATCATCCTGCGGACACGAGGTCGCAGGAGCAACGCGAAGACGGTCATCGTGCCGATGGCGAGCATCGCGCCCCGGAGGATGGTGATCCAACCCCCGCCGCCAGCCACGAGGGTGGGGAGCACGAGTGCGAGGTACTCCGCGAACGCGAGAACGATGGCGAGGAGGAGCGCGATCCCGAGGTGGTAGCGCGACCGCAACGCAATGCGGAGCGGCGTGGTCAGGAGGAGCGCGGCGAGGAGGAGGAGCGCGCGCACACCCATCGGATGCGCCAACGCGACATCGAGCACGAGTGCCACAACGGCGACGCTGACCATGAGCCGCAACGGCGGCGTGCACCGAACGCAGAGGAAGAACGCGACGACCGCGGCGAGCGGGAGGTGCGCGAGGACAGGGATACGCGCGAACACCGTTGTGCACGTGACGAGCCCCACGAGCACCAGCGCGAACGTGAGCGCGTGGCGGAGCGTCATAGGGGCGTCAGGGTGATGACGAACGCGGCATCGCGAGGGTCCGTCGCGGGGATGACGGTCGCGGACTGGAAGAAACCATCGGACTCCACGCGGACATCCGCGAGCGTCCCGATGGGGATACCCGACGGGATGCGCTCGTCCGTTGCGGCGGTGACCACGGCGTCTCCCTCGGCGATCTCCACATCAATCGGTACATGCGTGAGCGCGAGTCCACCGCCCGCGCGCTGTTCGACGACACCGATCACGGCAGCGGTGTCGGACGCGCGCGCGGCGCCAATGCGCTGTGCGGGATCTCGGAGGAGACGGACGACCGCGCGCCGCGTACCGGCATCGGCGATGGTCCCAATGAGCGCGCCCTGTGCGAGCACGGGATCACCGGAGGTGAGCGGCGCACCGTCCGTCGTGATGGTGAGGCGCATGGATGCGGGCGTGAAGGTCCCCGCAATGACGCGCGCAGGGTGCGCTGCGTAGGGGAGGTCGAGGAGCGTCGTCGGTGCCTCCACGGCACGGAGGAGCTCATCGCGCCGTTGCGCCTCCGCGAGGAGCGCGGCCTCCCGCGCGCGGAGTTGCGCGACCGTCGCGTCAAGCTCGGCCGCTCGCCCCGGGTACCTCACCGCGGTCACCACGCCACGAAACCACGCCGCGACGGCGATGGTCGCGGCGGAGAGCGGACGCTGGAGCGGTGTCGTCCAGTTGCCGGCGCGTCCGAGCATCGGCGCGGAGCGCGCGAAAAGGATCGCAATAACGACGAGGATGCACGCAATGATGAGCCGCTGCCGGGTACGGTGGTGCACACGCCGCTACGAATCATCGCGCGCGGAGGGGACACGCACCTCACGGAGCATCGCGGTGTCCTCGAGGAGCATGCCGGTGCCCCGCACGACGCACGTGAGCGGGTCTTCCGCGATGCGGACGTGGACACCCGTGGCATCGCGGAGCACGTCGTCAAGCCCCTTGAGGAGCGCGCCCCCGCCCGTGAGCACCATACCGCGCTCGTAGATGTCCGCGACGAGCTCGGCGGGGGTCGCCTCGATCGTCGCCTTGACGCTCTCGACGATACTCCGCACGGAGCGTTGCATGGACTCACGAATCTTCACGTCGGAGACGATAATTTCTTTCGGGAGCCCCGTGATGATATCGCGGCCCCGCAGCGGCATCTCCATGGGCTCCGCCGGCGCGGCAGCCGTCCCGATACACATTTTCACCTGTTCCGCATTCCGCTCGCCGAGCGCGAGGTTGAGGTGATCGCGCGCGAACTGCACAATGTTCCGGTTGAGCTCATCACCGGCGACGTGGAGCGAACGCGAGGTGACAATCCCACCGAGCGAGATGACCGCGATGTCCGTCGTACCACCACCGATGTCCACGACGAGCGTCCCAATACTCTCGCCGATCGGGAGACGAGCACCGAGCGCGGCAACGAGCGGTTGCTCGATGAGAAATACCTCGCTCGCGCCCGCCGAGATGAGCGCGTCCTCCACGGCCTTCCGCTCCACCTCCGTCACCTTGAGCGGAATGCCGACGACGACGCGCGGTCGGACGAGGAACGACCGCCCCGACCCGAGTACCTTCTCGATGAAGTACCGGAGCATCTTCTCCGTCACCTCGAAGTCCGAGATGATGCCGTTGACGAGCGGCCGCGTCGCGGTGATGTGCGCCGGCGTCTTCCCGACCATCTTCTTCGCTTCGTCCCCCACCGCGACGATCTGCCCCGTCCGGTTGTTCACGGCAACGACCGAGGGCTCGTTGATGACGATCCCTCGCTCACGGACAAACACGAGCGTATTCGCAGTACCGAGGTCAATGCCGATGTCGCGGTACCGCGAGAATTTCTTGAGGATACTCCAGGACATAATCCCTCTCAGTAGGCCTGGCCGAAGAGCCAGGTGTGGGCCGCGGACTCACCACAGTATACACACGTACCACGTCGCTCCTCCGCGTCCAAGGGGAGGCACCGCGTTGTCGCTTTCGTCTCCTCCTTGATACGCTGCTCGCACTCCGCGCGCTCGCACCACCCCGCACGGATGAACCCTCGTTTGTCCGCGAGCACCTCCTTGAAGCGATCGTACGAATCAACCTCCACCGTATGCTCCCGCAGGAACACCGCAGCGCGGTCGTAGAGATGCGTCTGGATGCTCGTGAGCATGTCCGCGACGTGCTGTTCGAGCCCGCGCCACGGGAGTACGGACTTTTCTCCCGTGTCCCTCCGGGCAACCGTCACCCGCTCATCGGCGAGTTCCTTTGCGCCGAGCTCCATGCGGAGCGGGACGCCGCGGAGCTCCCACTTGTTGATCTTGAATCCGATGCGCTCATCGTCCACGCGATCCACATGCACACGCACGCCCGCGTTCCGAAGCTGCACCGCGCGCGCCTCGCACGCCGCGAGGACGGCATCATCGTTTCGCACCGGTAGGATAACAACCTGGATCGGCGCGAGACGTGGAGGGAGCACGAGTCCGGCATCGTCGCCGTGCATCATGATGAGGCCGCCGATGGAGCGCGTCGAGAGCCCCCAACTCGTCTGCCAAACGTGCTCCGACTGCCCCTGCTTGTTCGTGAACGATATGTCGAAGGACTTGGCAAAGTTCTGCCCGAGGTCGTGCGACGTGCAGCTCTGGAGCGCCTTCCCCTCGGGCATGAGGGTCTCGAAGGTCAGCGTCGTATCGGCACCTGCAAACTTCTCGGCATCGGACTTCCGTCCGACGTAGCCGGGCATGGCGAAGAGATCACGGTAGACCTCCTCATACATCCCCATGGCCCAGCGCACCATCTCCCACGCTTCCTCGTGCGATGCGTGCGCCGTGTGCCCCTCCTGCCAGAGGAACTCCGTCGTGCGCAGGAAGAGGTACGTGCGTTTCTCCCAGCGCACGACGTTATTCCACTGGTTGATCATGACCGGCAGATCGCGCCACGAGTGAATCCAGCGCGCGTACGCTTCGTACATGATCGTCTCGCTCGTTGGACGCACCACGAGCTTCTCCGCGAGCGGCTCACCACCACCGATCGTCACCACCGCGAGCTCCGGCGAGAACCCCTCGACGTGTGCCTGCTCCTTTCGGAGGAGGGACTCCGGGATGAAGAGCGGAAAGTACGCGTTCGCGACGCCACGCGCCTTGATACGGGCATCCATCTCCTGCTGGATGAGCTCCCAGATGGCGTACCCGTAGGGACGGTAGATCATCGTCCCCTTCGCTGGACCGTAGTCGGCGAGCTCGGCCATGAGCACGATCTTGTTGTACCAATCAGAGAGGTTCTCCGATTTCTTCGGGAGGTCATGTTTCGCGAATGTCGCCATAGGTTATGAGGTGGCTACTCCTGGTGTCGCCGTACGCTGTGTGAGCGAAATCCAAAACAGCTCGAGGAGCGTGAGTGCCGCGATGAGGAAGAGCATGGTGATCCAGGTGAAGAGCGCGCGTGACTGGAGGAAGATCGCACTCGTCACCGCCACGCCGACGAGTAATCCCTGTCGGATGGCGATGCGGGTGGCGTGTGGGCGGTTCAGGGCGCTCCTCCGCGCAAAGAGTCCCCCGACGGTCGCGCTGCCGGAGACCGCCGCGAGGAGCGCGAGGTAGAACAGCGCAAAGCCCTCCCACCCGATGCTCTGCGGGTCCGTCAACGCGATGACACCAAACCACGCCGCCCATGCCACGCATGTCGCGACGACGGTGAGGATGAGGGGGAGCTGTACGCGGGCGGCCATAGCACCACGGTTCTTGCGATGATCCCTCCTATCGTACACGCCCATTCACGCGCTCGCAATGTCCTCCGGCGACGTGATATCCGCGCTGCTGCGGGGGATGAGGAACAGGCGTACAATCGTCATCGCACTCACCTCACGTCGAATGTGCTCGAGGATCGCGGCCTCCTGGAGACGGATGGTCTGCGCGACGGCTGGACTTCGACACGCGATCGTGAGCGACCCATCGCGCCGCACCGAACGCGGCTCGGCAAACTTCGAGTATTCATCGCCGAACTGCGCACGGAGCGCCGACTGCGCAGCACGGAGCACCTCGGTGATCGCGAGGTTCCGCGTGATGCCGGCACGCTGCGCCGCGCCACGCAACATTCCGCCGAGTGAGGAGAGTGCCATAGGACTATGACCGCAACGGCTCCCCGTCGCCGAGGAGCCGTTCCATGCGATCCGTCTACGCCTTGGACTGCACCGTACAGCTCTTGCAGTGCTTGATGCTGTAGAGTGCAGCGAGACCAACGAGTACGTAGATGAGACGCTCGAGCCATGCGACCGATCCGAAAATCGCGTTGACGAGATTCCAGTCAAACGCACCGACGAGTCCCCAGTTGAGGCCGCCGATGAAGATGAGGATCCACGAAAGCATGTCGAGCCGATTCCCTTTTCCGCTCATAGGATGGGTGACCGTGAGGGGTGAACGAGGGACCTTTCGTGTGGAGTATACCGCAGGATGCCTACGCGCATGTCCACAGGACTCAGGCCTTGGCCTTGCTGAACGGACAGATGTGCTGGTACTCGCACCGACGGCACTTCTGCGGGTCCGGATCGGGCGCGAACTCCTCGCGCATGATGCTCGTGTGCGTTCCCACGACGGTCTCCTCAAGCTGCTCCAAGTCGCGATCGGAACCGAGGAACTGCTCCGATGGTTTGTCGTCAAAGTAGTAGTACATGAGCACCTCCGGCTCCTTGTGTAGCGACTGCCGTGCGGCGATCTGGTAGATGAAGAGCTGACGCTTCTGATCGCGATCGAGCCGCGCGGGTCGCTTACCGGTTTTGTAGTCCACGAGCGCAACACCACCCGAGGGGAGCGCATCAACGCGATCAATGGACCCCGCGACACTCACGTCGCCAAACTTGATCGTGAACGGTTGCTCAACCGCAGCGACGGTCGGCCACCCATCGCGCTCGTGCTGCGCGTAGAACTTTCGGAGGAACGTCATGCCGTGCGCAGATGCCTTCTCGCGCTCCGTCGCGTTGAGGTACCAATCGTCCACCCACGCCTCGCGGTAGAGCTCGAGGAGCCGCGCGAGCGTTGGCACCGCCACACCGGAAGGTGGCGTGTCGCCGAGGAGCGATGTTTGCTGCGCGCTCCGTTGCGACAGCGTGTGTGCAAAAAATCGCTCGAGTGTGCGGTGGATTGTTTTCCCGAACGAGATAGCACCCTTCCCGTCCATGGAGATTGGGATCTTGAGGATGTGTCGGTAGTGGTACATCCACGGACAGGTGAGGTAGTCCTGCACCTGCGTGAACGAGAGCTTCTTCGGGAGCGCGTGTTGTGGCACACGCGGCACCATCGCCGCACGCGCCTGCGCACGGTGGTGCGCCTTGCGCTCCGCGGAGACCTCCGGCACCGTGCAGCCGAGCTCCGCGAGGAAACGCGACGGCTTCCGCGCCCGCGCACCGCCGTAGTCGTCCGCGAAGGTGAAGGTCAACCCGTCCTTCGCGCGCGTCGCCGCAACGTAGCACAATCGTCGCTCCTCCTGGAGATGGGTGTCGCCATCTGGCATGATGACCTTCGTGAGCGCATCAACCAGCGGGATGGCATCCGCGTGATTCGATGCGGGGAATCGGAGCTGCACCATGTTCACGACGAACACGTGGCGAAACTCGAGACCCTTTGACGCATGGATCGTGAGGATGCGCACGGCATCAGGGCCGGCTTGTGTGTCCATCGGGAGAGCTCCGGTCTCGCCCGCCTCGCGCTCAAGACGCATGATCTCCATGAAGTTCCGCGTTGTCGGCTCGTCCGCGCCGTCTTCAAACTGTTCGACGCGCTTCCAGAATGCATTGAGGTACTGGACGCGCTCGTGATCTTCCACGGTCTCCTCATCGGTCATGTCGCGGAGGTACCCGATATCCGCATCGTTGAGGAACGCGAGGATAACATCACGCACCGGCGCGTGCCGCGCGAGCTCCGCGTTCCGCGCGATACGCTCGAGCACTACGGTCACCTTGGTGAGCGTCTCCTGTTGGATGCCCTCGATCTCCGCCGCGTTGCGGCACGCCTCGTAGAGCGAGATGCTCCTGCGGCTCGCCCATGAAGAGAGGAGGAGGAGTTCTTCGTAGGTGAACCCGAGCACGGGAATGTTGAGCACGCGGTAGAACGCAGGGCTCTCGTGGACGTTATCGAGAATCTGGAGGTATGCGAGGATGTCCAGAACCGGAGCGGTACGGTACAACCCGCGCGATGCAAGGTGGATGGCGGGGATTCCGCGCGCGGCGAGAATCGGGAGGAACTGGTCGGCCTGGCTGTTCGCGCGCACGAGAATCGCGATGTCCTGTGACTCGACACCCGCTATCCGCAACGCGGCGATACGATCGGCGACGAGCTGCGCTTCGACCTGACTGTCCGCACCGCGGAGCACTTCCACGGCTCCGCCGCGTCCCGCATTCGCGGTGAGCCGCTTGGGGAGCTTGAGCGTCACCTCGAGCCGCGCGGGGTTGTTCTCCTGGATGAGCGTGTAGGCCGCATCGAGTATCTCCTGCTTCGAACGGTAGTTCACCGTGATCGCGGTCTCCACGGCATCCGGGAAGTCCTCCTTGAAGTGGAGAATGTTCGACATCGCCGCGCCGCGGAACGCGTAGACACTCTGATCGTCATCTCCAACGACGGAGAGGTTGTTCGCAGGTGCCGCGAGGAGATTCACGATTTCGTACTGCGCCCAGATCGTGTCCTGGAACTCGTCCACGAGGATATGCTGAAACTGCTGACGGTACCGCGCGAGGATCGCCGGTCGGTCACGGAGGAGCTGGAGCGTGTAGACGAGGAGGTCACCGAAGTCAATCGCGTGATTCGCGAGGAGGAGCTGCTGGTAGACATGGTATGCGTGCGCGAGCTCCTCGAGGCGCGCCACCTCACCCCCATCCGCCGTTGCTAAGTCGGGATGGTCCGCATCCAACCGGAGCCCCTGTGCGTACTGGAGGTAGTCCTCCGGCGTCACCGCTTCATCCTTGCAGCGCGAGAAGTGTTGGTGGAGCGCATGGAGGAACTTCGTCGGGTTGCCACGTGGGCGATAGTAGTCCAACGCAAACGCATCGAGGTGCTTGCGCATGAGCAACCACGCCGCGGTCGGGTCCAGGAGCCGGTAGTCGTGCGGGAGGCCGATATCAAGCGCGTGCGCGCGAAGGAGCCGATCGCAGAAGTGGTGGAAGGTAGACACCCAGAGGTCAACGTAGCCGTACGGGAGGAGCCGATCAATGCGCTCCTCCATCTCCCCCGCCGCTTTCTCTGTGAACGTGAGCGCGAGGATACCGTCCACGGGTACCGCACGATCGAGAATGAGCCACGCGATCCGTTTGGTGATGACGGTGGTTTTTCCCGTCCCCGCGCCCGCGACGATGAGCTGTGGCCCATCGCCGTGGGTGACCGCTCGCCGCTGCTCAGCATTGAGGTCATTGAGGAGCTCCTGTGCGTGTGGCATAGTTCCGCAGTACCATCAGCGCATCATCTGTGTGATCTGCGCATGATCTCCTCTCATAGTCCCCTATCGTAGCGTGCTGTTGCCGATTCCGTGAGCTCGGTGGGTGTCGAGGCCTCCGCAAAAATGTCATTGCGAGCCAAGTCCACGCGGCGTGGCAATCCCGGTCATTCAGCGTGCTCGACCCTCACCTCG
>JAUSKG010000024.1 GCA_030647005.1 bacterium | reverse complement strand
AACGGTGTCGCCCGTCACCGCGGCCTTGTGCGCGTCCGAGCCCTTGCCGCCGTGGTTTCCTTGCTCGATGTACTTTTTCGCGTTGTCCCACGCGGCGCCGCCGGTGGTCATCGCGAGCGCGAGGAAGAGACCGGTGATGAGCACACCAATGAGGAGTCCGCCGAGTGCCTGCGGTCCGAGGAAGAGTCCCACGAGGATCGGGACGACCACGGGGAGGAGCGCGGGGACTACCATCTCGCGGATCGCCGCTTTCGTGACGATGTCCACGCAGCGTCCGTAATCGGGTTTTGCTTTCCCCTCCATGATGCCCGGGATCTCACGGAACTGGCGGCGTACTTCCTCCACCACCGCACCCGCCGCGCGGCCGACCGCCTCCATCGCACGCGCACTAAAGATGTACGGGAGCATTCCGCCGATGAGGAGTCCCACGAGCACCCGAACGTCATTGAGCGGGAACGACGCAGCGATGCCCGCCGCCTCGAGGTTGTGCGTGTAGTCCGCGAACAGAACGAGCGCGGCGAGACCGGCCGATCCGATCGCGTATCCTTTCGTGATGGCTTTCGTCGTGTTGCCGACCGCGTCGAGCGGATCCGTCACGCTCCGGACGTCCGCGGAGAGCTCCGCCATCTCGGCGATGCCGCCCGCGTTGTCCGTGATGGGCCCAAACGCGTCAATCGTCACGATGATCCCCGCGAGCGAGAGCATGGCCATCGCCGCGATGCCGATGCCGTAGAGTCCGCCGATGGCATTGGCCGACCAGATGGCGGCGGCGATGACGACGACCGGCATCCATGTGGCGCGCATGCCCACGGCGAGGCCGGCGATGACGTTCGTGCCGTGACCGGTCTCCGATGCCTTCGCGATCGAGCGCACCGGCTTCCGTGCCGTGGAGGTGTAGTATTCCGTGATGACGACGATGAGCGCAGTGACGGCGAATCCGATGAGCGCCGGACCCCAGAGTGCTGCGGACGCGAGGTTGAACGATGCGCTGCCGATCGCGAAGAGTCGCGGGACGAAAACGACCCCGAGCGCGCCGATGATGCCTGCGGCGACGAGGCCCTTGTAGAGCGCGCCCATGATGGCAGTCGAACCGTGCTTCAGGCGGATGGCGAGCGTGCCGATAATGGAGGCGATGACCGAAACGCCGCCGATGATGAGCGGGTAGAGCACCGCCGCGCCACCGACGCCGCCGGTGAGCGAGCCCAGGAGCATCGCCGCGATTGTTGTGACGGCGTAGGTCTCAAAGAGGTCCGCAGCCATCCCCGCATCATCACCCACGTTGTCACCCACGTTGTCCGCAATGACGGCCGGATTGCGCGGATCGTCCTCCGGAATCCCCGCCTCCACCTTGCCCACGAGGTCTGCACCCACGTCCGCGGCCTTCGTGAAGATGCCGCCGCCAAGTCGGGCGAACACCGAGATGAGCGATCCGCCAAAGCCAAAGCCGATGAGCGAGCGGAGTGCATCAGCGTCCGCGCCGAACAGCCAGAAGACGGACACGACGCCCGCGAGCGCGAGGCCAACGACGAGGAGTCCCGTCACCGCGCCACCCTGGACGGCAACGTGCATCGCGCGCGACAGTCCGGATTTCGCCGCCTCCGCCGTGCGGACGTTCGCCCTCACCGCAACGTGCATCCCGATCGCGCCCGCGAGCGCGGAGAGGATGGCACCAACGGCGAAACCGATCGCGGTCTGCCAGCCGAGCGACGGGGTGACACCGATGATGATGAAGAGGGCGGCACCGATCCACGCCACCGCCGTGTACTGGCGCTTGAGGAACGCGCGCGCGCCTTCCTGGATGGCCTTCGCAATCGTCACCATCTTCCCCTCACCGGCGGGGAGGCGGTTGATCTTCTTGGCAAGCCACAGGCCGTACGCGATGCTCGTGAGCCCTGCGATGAGGGCGAAGGTGAGGACAGCGTTCATACGAGAGAATCACGCGCCGATCAGTGCGTGAGAGCTAGGGGAACCAAAGAGACGTACCCCACGGCACGCCGAATACCTCCATTGTGCCCAGAATCAACGACGCTTGACAAGGGGGCGATGGCGTGGTATGTTGTGGTGTCCCTGTCCTGCGCGTGCAGGGTAAAAGGACGAGGAGGCGTGGATGGTCGCGAACCAAGCGCAACAGATCGACGAGGATGCCAGCGGTGCGCCGCAGTGTCCGCAGTGCTTCGCACACTACACGCAGAAATCCGCCGACGGCTCAGGGTACACCTGTCCCAGCGGGTGCGAAGGCAAGCTCGTGCCGAAGGGTCGGCGTACATCCGGCAAGCAGTTTAGGACCGTGCGCGGCGGAACATTCGTGCTCATGTGAGCGACGCCACCGCAGCGTCCGATGAGCCCCCCGAACCGCGGGGGGCTCTTCCATTTCCCCCGTCATTTCGAGCGGAGCGAGTCCTCTCCCCCTCTGTCATTTCGACCGACCGAGTCCTCGAGGGAGCGGAGAAATATCGTTTCACGGTACAATGGGACGAAAGGAGGAAGAACGGTCGTCTATGCGCAACCCCACGTTCCGTCACGAGCGCGAGCTCATCGCGCAGGGGTATTGCCCCGTCGGCATCGACGAGGCCGGGTGCGGGCCGCTCGCCGGTCCGGTGATCGCGGCGGCATGCATCGTCCCGCTCCACGCGCGGATCGCGCTCCTCCGCGACTCGAAACTCCTCTCCGCGGCGCAGCGTGAACGTGCACTCGCACTCCTTGCACAGCGCGGTGCCGTGTGGGGAATCGGTGCCGCGAGCGTGGTGGAGATTGACACGGTAAACATCCGTCAGGCGACGCACCTCGCCATGCGTCGCGCAGTCGCCGTGTTGCTGGAAGCATCATCGAGTGCGGCGACGCACGCACTCGTGGACGCCTGGCACATCCCCAATCTCCCCATCCCGCAGCGCGCGATTATCGGCGGAGATCGAATCGTGAAGTCCATCGCAGCCGCTTCGATCATCGCGAAGGTCCACCGCGACCGGCTCATGGTGGAGTACGATGCCATGTACCCCGAATACGGATTTTCGAGGCATAAAGGATACGGCACAAAAGCACACCTTGAAGCCATCGCTAAGTATGGCATAACTTCGCTCCATAGAGCCACTTTTTGTCATTATGCCCTTGACAAAAAAGACGGAAAATGCTAATATAATAGTGTACTTGGAGAACGGCTTTGACCTTTTCTCTTTTTCTTTTGTAAAAAACCACGCTCAATGATGAGCAATACTCAGCGTCGTGACGTCGAGTCACCATCAACATTGGAACGCTGAGTTCAACGCCCGCTGTAGTGTGCGAAGCAGGGACACCGATCGCGGCATCCTCGTCAGGTGCCAAGCATCAGGTGTCAGGTGCGCAGACGCAGCGTGCAAGGGGGTAGTTATCGCACGAACGTTCAAACGGACGCTCATCGCGATTGGACTTCGGACAATGGAAGGATGTCTCCAACTCATGCGGACGCTCGTCCGTATGGGGGGGCCGCTCGCTGCCGTCGCCCACGCGCTCGGCCTTATTGTCGTACGCGGCGCAGTACCGTTCTACCGCGCGTGGTGGACGTTCCGTCGCATGACGCTCCGCCGGAAGATGCACGTCGCGGAGCTCCTCGCGGCAGTACTGACGAACCGGTCGTTCGTCACGGTCGCGTTTGCTGGCGTGCTCCTCATCGTTGCGGGTCAGTCCACATACGCGCACACGTACGGCGGGTTCGTGGGCGAGCGGCCGCTGCTCCGAGCGTTCATCGCCGGCGAGGAACCGGAGCTCGTTGAGGAGCTCGTCGCCGGTCCGGCTGCACGCACGGTGGAGCCAACCTTCCGCGCCGCCTCGGTGCGCGCGCTCACGCCGACGGTGCTCGGTGCTGAGGTGACGCTCGCCGCCGTCCCGCAGACATCCGGGTACGCACTCATGCAGCCTGTCCTCACGGATACCGCAGTGGAGGATCACGGTCGGAAGGGCGTCACCACGTACACCGTGGAGCTCGGCGACACGCCGTCCACCATCGCGGAGCGTTTTGGCATCCGCACCTCGACCGTGCTCTGGGCGAATACCCTCAGCGCGTGGTCGCTCATCCGTCCCGGGCAGACGCTCAAGATTCTCCCGACGGACGGCGTGCTCCACACGGTGAAGCGCGGCGATACGCTCGAGAAAATCTCCAAGCACTACAGCGCAGACGCTGAGGAGGTCCTCGAGTTCAACCGACTCGTGGATGCGGATGACATCGAGGCGGGCGACACGCTCATCATTATTGGTGGCCGACCCTATCAGGCACCGGCTCCCGTGGTGACGACGCCAGTGAAGAAGGCGGAGCAGAAGCCGCTCCCGTCCATCCCGGGCAAGTTCTTTTGGCCGTCCATCTCGGAGTACCGCATCTCGCAGTACTACCACTGGGCGCACCACGGCATTGACGTCGCCGTGAACTACGGGACATCCATCTACGCTTCCGACCCCGGGACCGTCGTTTCCGCCGGCTGGCTCGGCGGGTACGGGTACCAGGTGACCATTGATCACGGCAACGGTCTCGAGACGCGCTACGCCCACTCCTCCAAGCTCCTCGTGAGCAAGGGACAGCAAGTGGAGCGCGGCCAGGAGCTCGCCAAGGTGGGCTCCACCGGACGATCCACGGGTCCGCACATCCACTACGAGGTCTACGCGAACAACGTCCGCGTCAACCCGTTCCAGTACCTCCGCTAGCGCGCCCCCGCGCACTGAAACGGCCGAGCACCCGCTCGGCCGTTTCACGTTGGAGCACGAGAATGCGGTATCATGAAGCATGAGAGGCGCCTCCCCGTAGCGGAGACCTTCAGGTCTCCATCCTCTCCCGCCACCAAAGTCGCCCACACCCTCGGATGGAGGTCTAAAGACCTCCGCTACAATCTTTGACGCTCACGCGCCAGCCGCGGAG
>JAUSKG010000023.1 GCA_030647005.1 bacterium | reverse complement strand
TACACGCGGGAAGCGCGTCGCGTTCTTCCTCCTCGCGGATACGTGGATCGTGACGTTCGCGCTCATCGCGGCATTTTTTATCCGGTTTGATTTCGCGCCGGAGTCATCCTACGCCGCGCTCGTGCTCCCGACGCTCCCGCTCTTCCTCCTCGCACAGCTCGGCGCGCTTGCGTTTTTCGGGGGTTATGCGATGAGTTGGCGGTTCGTGTCGCTCCGCGATCTCGCAAACATCCTCAACGCGGTCATCGCCGCATCGCTCGCACTCGCGTTTGCGCTCTACTTCCTCCGACTGGAGGCATTCGTGGGATTCCCGCGCGGCGTCCTGCTCATCGATGCGGTACTGGTCTTTGTCCTGATTGCCGCGCTCCGCATTGGGAAGCGTGCGGCGATGGAAGTACTCCGCGGGCAGCGACAGACTGGTCGCGGGAGGCGAACCATCATTGTCGGTGCGGGGAACACCGGTGAAATGGTGTTGCGCGACATGCAGCGAACGCAGTACGACGTCTACGCCCCCGTCGGGTTCCTCGACGACGATGAACGGCTGCTCGGGACGCGCCTCCATGGTATTCGTGTTCGTGGGGCGATTCGACATCTCAAGGACACGATTCATTCGCTTCGTGTCGAGGTGGTCATTGTTGCCATCCAGTCGCTCGGTCACCAGGATCTCCGGCGTATCTATCAAGCGACCAAGGAGGCGGGGATCACGGAAGTGAAAATCGTTCCGCGCCTCTACGATGTGCACGCCCCGCAGATTCGCCTTCAGGCCATTGAGGATATCAAGATCGAGGATCTCATCCGCCGTGAGGTCGTCCACGTCGATACCGTGTCGATCCGCCGTGTGATCGCTGGCAAGGCCGTGCTCGTTACCGGTGCAGCGGGCTCCATCGGCTCCGAGATCGTCCGGCAGATCTGTCGGTATGGGCCGCGATCGTTGGTGTGTTTTGAGATTGATGAGACGGAGCTCCACCGCCTGCAGCTCACGCTCCGGCGTGAGTTTCCCACCCTGGTCGACCGGGTACGTTTCGTGGTCGGAGATATCCGGGATACGGACCGCGTCGATGAGGTGTTTGAGCGATGCCGACCGGAGGTGGTGTTCCATGCGGCGGCATACAAACACGTTCCCATGATGGAGGACAACGTGTCAGAGGCGGTGAAGGTGAACGTTGTGGGAACGTGGAATGTCGCGGAGACGGCCCGGAGGGTGGGCGTGGAGCGGTTCGTGCTTATCTCCACGGACAAGGCGGTGCGCCCCACGAGCGTCATGGGCGCGACGAAGCGCATCGCGGAGCAGCTCTGTCGCGCGTGCGGGGAGGACAGCAGCACGGCGTTCCTCTCGGTGCGATTCGGGAACGTCCTTGGCAGCCGAGGGAGCGTGTTGCCGATTTTCATGGAGCAGCTCGCGCGTGGCGGTCCACTCACGGTGACGCACGAGGAGATGCGCCGGTACTTCATGACGATTCCCGAGGCGGTATCGTTGGTCCTCCAAGCCGGCGCCATCGGACGCAGTGGCGAGGTGCTCGTCTTCGATATGGGTGATCCCGTGCACATCCGCACGCTCGCCGAAGAACTCATTCGGCTCCATAATCTTCGACCGCACATCGACATTGCGATCGAGTACATTGGCATTCGGCCCGGGGAGAAGCTGTTCGAGGAGCTCCTGACGGCGGAAGAAGGGACGACTGCCGCGGCGCATGAGAAACTCTACATTGCACGATCGCCCGAGCGCATAACTCGAGAGGCGATGCATGCGGTGGTCCAGCAGTTCGCGCAGCTCGCCCGATTCCCAGATGCCGACGGGCACGCGATTCGTCAACTGCTCCGGCAGCGCGTCCGGTGGTATGAGCCCGATGGCGATCGCATACGCGCGGAACGAGTTCCGCCGCCGGCGCTCCGTACCACGAGCAATCAACCGCCGCACACAGAGGTATCTCGTTCATTCGCGCACGAAGGCACGCGGATGCAAACCGATCGCGTGCGGTGATAATGCGCCATGTTCACTCTCCTCAAGCTCGTGAAGCCGTTGCTCCTCCCGCCGACGCTCCTCGCGGCGGCGTTTGCAATTGGATGTATCCTCGTGTGGCGTAACCGCAAGCGGAGTGGGCTCTGGATCCTTTCGGGCGCACTGGTGGTGTATGTGCTCCTATCGCTCGATCCCATCGCGAACGGGCTTGCGTGGACACTGGAGCGACGATACGCGGTCCCCGCATCGTTCGATGCGCACCGTGGTGCCGCAGCGATCGTCATCCTTGCCGGCGGGGCAGCGGAAGTGGATGGGCACCGCGATGTGGGTGAGCTCAGTGGGGCGAGTTGGCGACGGCTGTGGCGCGGAATCTCCGTGTACCATGCGCTCGACGGCACGGTCCCCATCATCTATAGCGGGGGATCTGGGGATCCTTTCAACGCCGTGTCCCATGAAGCGGAACTCGCGCGATCGTACGCGACTGCTGCAGGCGTCCCGGCAGATTCATTCATCATCGAGACTGCGTCTCGGACCACACACGAGAATGGCAGTGCGGTGGTGCGACTTCTGTGGGAGCGGAGACCGGAGATGGTGTCGCCAAAGGTGCTCCTCGTGACTTCTGCCTGGCACATGCGGAGATCAATCGCAGTCTTCGAGGGCCTTGGAGTCAATATCGTTCCGATTCCAGCCGATTTCGCAGCTCGAACGCTGCGTGTGACCCCTCTGACCCTCTTCCCGTCCGCGGACGCATTCTCCTCATCTGTGACGAGCATCCATGAGTGGATCGGCCTTGCGGGATACCGGCTTCTGGGACGGATATGAGCGCTCGTATGTACGACGCCACGATGACGATGATGCGGAATTGGTGGGGACGCGCACGGGTGCTCGCGCTACGTGCGTGGTCTTCTGCTCGCTCTTCTCCGCGAACCATCGCCGCATTCGTGTTCTACGCTGCATTCATGATCGTGGTGACGCCGCCCGCGGTCGCGTGGTACGTCCGTATCGCATTCTACGCGCTCGCTCTCTTTGCATTCTCCGTTGTTTGGGGTCGGGCATACGGATCGTCTGAACACACGCACATCCCCACCGTCATGGAGCGTCGGTGCTTCCGTGCGCTCCTCGTCCTTGCGGGAGCAACGCTTCTCGTGTCCCGCGTCCTCCCATTTCTCCGATACGGAGGGACGCCACTCGGGTACGACACGGGATTCTATCTCACCTCGATCGACGGATCGATTCGTGGGATCATCGCCGGGGCGGGGCTTCGGACCGTCCGCGCACTCATCTGGCTCCCGCTCGATTGGCTCGGAATTTCGCCCGTCATCTATTTTCATGGACTGTACGTCCTCGCACAGTTCCTCGTTGCGGGGGCGCTCTACGCATTCGTTCGTACCTTTTCTGTGCTGCCGCGTCTCGCATACGGCGCGACGATTGCGTTCCTCTTCGCGGTGTCTATCCCCCAGTTCTTCGCGTATTGGTGGATGTACTACCAAACAGAATTCGCGATCGCCTTCCTCCTCGCGACACTCACGTTACTCAATCGGCGATCATGGCTCGCGCTCCTTGTGGGCGGCTTCGGAGCGGCGCTGCACCCCGCAACGTCACTGCCGCTCACGATCGCGCTCGCGTTGTTTCTCGTCATACAGCTTCTCCGTTCGCTCATACGGCTACGCCCGCTTGATCCGGATACGCGGTTCTTCCTCCTCGCAACCGTCATCGTGCTGCTCATGGCGTGGCCGCTGACGGAGCAGATTGTAGAATTTTCGCGTATCTACCTGGAGGCGACGTTCGCAAAATACGGATGGTTCCTTGCCGATTACCCCGCGCATCTCCAGCCGCTCTACTCTGGGCTCTACGTCACGCTTCCGGTTGTCCATCTGGCAAACATGTACCTCCTTCCGTTCGTCGGTCTAAGCTTGACACTTTTTGTATTTCGGGAGCTCCCATCCAACGATCCACTGCTACGACGACGGTTCCTTTTCCTGGTGACGTACGGTGTCGCGCTCCTTGCGCTGAACATTGCGGGGGTCATTTACGCCAATCGGTACCTTATCTACCTCGATCTCGTACTCATCGCCATTGCCGTGCCAGCACTCGTGCGATTTTCGCGACGTCTGTACCACGACCGAATGGGAGCAGTGGTTGTCGTGCTCCTCTGTGCAGGATTGCTCCTTCACGGAGGCAGAATTATTTGGAAGCAAGAGCCACACATCACGCGCACCGAGCTCGCGGAGATTGCCGAGCTCGCGCAGTGGGGAGAGCCGGATGCGTACATCATGACGACGATTTCTCACTATACTCCGTGGCTCCTCGCGTTCTCCGGACGTTCAACCATCGATCCGGGATACGGTACGACGAATCGGTGGAGCTACGAGCAGTGGCAAGAATTTTGGAGCGGGAGGAGCAACGCACGTCGACATGAGCTCCTTCGATACTACAGCCGCCCCGTGTTCATGTTTGTGGGCGTGCACGCACTGGAGGAACAGCTCCCGTACATCTCGTTCATCCAGACCGACGCGCACTTTATGCAGGTGAGCCTACACGTCTGGCGCTACGATCCGCGTACAGTGACCGCTCAGGATATTGCGACGATGCGTGCAGGAGAGGCGGCGAACGCGCGATGAGTGGTGGCAGGCTCGTGATGGACCGATGGGGGCCACTCCTTTGGGAGCCGTTGGAGCACAACCCAAGAATGGCGGGAGTATTTGTGCTATACTGAGAGTACGAATTGGATCGTTACGAGAATGTGGCGTTTGTGTGGATGATCGGGTGGACTGGAGATCCGTGTAGCCCGGATCTGACAGAGCTTGGCGAAAAATCACCTGTAGCGAAATGCGTACGTAGCGCGTATTATGTGAGTGCACCCCGCCATGGATGGGCGGAAGGTTTGTGGATAACTTTAACATTATTCCTGGGAAACTAAGCGATGGGTCCGTTCCCCGATGAACGACCACACCATATGGGTCAAACTCTTCGCGAGCTCGGAAAAAAGGTTGCGGCGCAACTCAATAGTGAGAACGAATCCACCCGCCGACGCATGCGAGGTGGGGTGGGCGTGTTGTTTATGGTCGCCTTCGTCTTGGCGTCGGTTGCCGTGAACAACGCAGTGCTCGCGTTGAACCAGGCCGCGGGGAACTACGGGTACCGGAGTGGATCGTACGGGTACCAGTCGGATGCGACGTCATCGGACTCCCCACCGAGCGCACCAACGGCGCTTGATGATGGGACGCCGGGGACGAGCTCGGCAACGATCGGATGGACCGCACCGACCACGACGACTGGGTCAACAGCAATCTCGGGCGGTAGCGGCAGTATCTCGAGCTACAAGTTCCACTACTCCACGAGCTCGCTCTCGAGCTGCTCGGGTGGAACCTCTTCGACCGAGACGAGCACGAGCAAATCGCTCACCAGCTTGAGTTCATCAACGACGTACTACGTGGCGATCTGCGCGACGGATAACAACAGCAACGACAGCTCAGCGCTCACGGGATCGTTCACGACAGCAGCGGCGACGGGTGGCGGTTCTGGTGGTGGCGGTGGTGGCACCTCGATCTTTACGGCTCCAGCGGCAACACCGGCAACGCCAGCAGTACCGGGAGTGGCACCAGCGGTACCGGCAACACCTCCATCTATCGCATCGGATGCAGCGACGCTCGTGGCG